>ONKC01000070.1 GCA_900318295.1 uncultured Eubacteriales bacterium | reverse complement strand
CGGATGCTCTGCGATCCTGTGAGCCATAAGGTAGTTATCATAGACCTCTTGGTTGTTCTCACCGTAAAGCTGGATAAAACCGGAATCTCTTTCAGCCATTGAGTCCGAAAAGTCATGGTTGATATTGATCGGTCCTGTGAGCGCTCTACATGCGACAGAAAGTACTATCGGCAGTCTTGATGAAGCCGCTACATACAAGACCTCATTCATAAATGAAAGTCCCGCTGACGAGGTCGCTGTCACTGCACGACATCCGGCTGCTTCGGCTCCCACACAGGCAGAAAGCGATGAATGCTCACTCTCTACACAGATAAACTCCGTATCCACCTTTCCGTCGGCTACATACTGCGCAAAAAACTGCGGAATCTCTGTCGACGGAGTGATGGGAAACATTGCAAATACATCGGGATTGATCTGGCGCATCGCTGTAGCGATAGCCTCGTTCCCTGATAATCTCTCTCTCATTGTTCGCCCTCCCATCTGATGGCCTGGAAAGGACATACCTTAAGGCAGATCCCACATCCTTTACAATGGTCATAATCAAAATCAGTACGTTTGCCACCAACTACAGGGATCGATGCATCCGGACAGTACGGTGTACACATCAGGCACTGCTTACATTTTTCCGGATCCCATATAGGTGTGCGCGAACGCCACTCACCCGTCTTAGTGAGTTCTGACGTACCGGGCTCATATATCTCACAGCCCGTCGTCATATCCTGCCACGCTATATCCTCGTGGATTTCAGCTGCTTTTTTCATTTTAACCCTTCACCTCTTTCATGGATCTGCGCAGACATTTGAGGTTACCCTCGATCACCTGCGGCTTCTTTGCAAACTTATGTGAATATGATGCTTCCATATCCTTCAAGAACGAATCCTTCTCCACGCATCCGCTCACTGCTACTACTGCCGCGAGCATCGGTGTGTTTGGAAAATACTTTCCGAGGCAGTCGATGGATATCGTTCTGGCATCGATCGTACATACCCTGCCCGAATACCCCTTTAAGTGAGGACGTATCTCATCAGGCTCCTTTGCGGTATTAACGATGATAGCCCCCTCCGGATTCAGTCCTGCGGTCACATCCACGCTCTCGAGAAGCGTTTCATCCACGACCACAACATAGTCCGGATCATATATGTTTGAATGGATATTGCATCGTTCCTTTGAAATCCTGTTATACGCGGTGATCGGCGCACCCGATCTCTCCGGCCCGTACTCCGGAAATGACTGCACATACTGTCCTGCCGAAAAAGCAGCGTCTGCCAAAAGCTGACTCGCAGTCTTCGCTCCCTGGCCTCCTCTACCGTGCCAGCGGATTTCGATCATGTCATCGTTCATCTTTCTTTCTCCTTATAAAAACGTTAAATACCGTCTGTGCATAAAAGCACAGACGGTATTATATCCTACTTAATGTAAAATATCAAGAAAAACTTATAAAAGCTCTATCACTCGATGTGCAGGATGTCAGTAAAGCCTGTCACATCAAAGATCTCCATGATATCCTCAGATGCATTTTTGATAACCATGCTTCCCTGAGCGTTCATGATCTTCTGAGCTGAAAGAAGCACTCTCAATCCGGCACTGGAGATATACTCAAGCTTTGCCATATCCACAACAAGTGAGTTGATCCCGGAAAGCTCATCCTTTACAACCGTCTCAAGCTCAGGAGCTGTCGTAGTATCAAGACGTCCCTCCAAAGCAAGTGTAAAACTGCTTCCATCCTTCTGCTTTTCAATATTCAACATAGTCGTTTCCTCCTTTAAACTTCATGTCCGCACGCACAAATACATGCCCTGACAAATACTATACCATATTTATCCGCTAAACGCAAATCATTTTTCCAATTTTTTACATATAGTCAGGATATTTTTATCATTCTCACGCTTATAGATCACATCATCCATACTTTTTTTGACCATGTAAATGCCCAATCCGCCGATAGGCCTTTCCTCCACGGACAGGGTGATATCCGGATCCTCCTTCGCAAGCGGATCATAAGCCGTTCCCTCATCGATAAAGGTGATCATTGCCTCCTCGGGGCTTATCTCAAACTGCAGGACGACGCCTCCCGCACCCTCGGCACCATATGCATAGTGTGCGATATTCACAAAAATCTCCTCAACTGCAATATCCAGAGCAATCTGTGTTTTCATGGGGCAGTCGACCGCTTCGAGTTCAGCATCCATGAACGCGAGAACCTCATTAAGCTTTTCTACCTTCGCGTCGATTTTCAATTCCTTCATTTATTCTTCGCCCCCTTTTCCTTCAGATCCGTGGTATGTGAATGCCATCATCGTCAGATCATCGAACTGCGGCGCATCTGCTACGAACTCATTAATGCTTCTCACAACATTTTTCAGTAGATCATCAGGCTTCGCATCGGGATCTTTATTCAGAGCATCGACAAGTCTTTCCTCGCCAAAGAGCTGATTTGACGCATCGGTCGCCTCCGTAACTCCGTCCGTATAAACATAGATCGTGTCTCCCGGCTCGACCTCGAACTCATGCTCCTTAAACGGCATATCCTCCATAGTCGCAACCGCCGGAGAATGACGATATTTGATAAGCTCAAACTGTCCGCCCTTATGTCTTAATGCGGGATGCTCATGACCTGCGTTTGCAGCCATTCCCTTTCCGGTCTTCAGATCAATGATAGCAAGCCATACGGTTACGAACAGCTCTGCCTCGTTGCCCTCGCACATTTGATTGTTGACATCGGCAAGTATAGCAGCCGGACTTCCACCCATAAGAGTTCTGGTCTTGATCGCCGTCATGGCTTTCGACATAAAGAGCGCAGCAGGTACTCCCTTTCCTGACACGTCAGCCATAACCAAAGCTATATGATCCGCATCAGTCAGGAAGAAGTCATAGAAATCTCCTCCGACCTCCTTCGCCGGCGTCATGTTCGCATACAGACCAAAAGCCTCGAAACCCTTGTAATCATCAAAGTTCGTAGGAACCATGCTTGCCTGGATATTTGTAGCCAGGGAAAGCTCACTCGCGATACGCTGCTCCTTCGCCGTGATCTCAGTGATCTCCGTGATATACTGCTTCATACGCTCCGTCAAAGAGCCAAATGACTCGGCCAGCACCTGTATCTCATCATCCGATTTGCCGTTCCATTCGAAGTCAAGATTATCTCCCTTGATATTCTCAACCTTTTGTGTAAGTACGACAACCTCCTTTACAAGGATCTTTCCGGCTTTTTTCGAAAAAACGATAGCCAGGAAGTTTAAGATGATAAAGATCGCAGCCAATATGATAAATACAAACCTTATCTGTGAATTGGATTCCTCTACCGTACGATCCTTCGAATTCTCAAGTGAGTTAAGAAGACTTGTTGTCGGCGCCTCCACTTCTTTTTCGGGGATGATAGTGAAAAATGTCCAGCCCACCGTCTTAAGCGGCGCATAAGCGACATAACTCATCTCACCGTCAAGGCTGAGTACCGTTACTCCTTTTTCACCTTTCACTGCTTTGGTAACAAGCTCTGCCAGATCCTTCTGGTCATTCTCTCTCAGATCCGTAACCTTATCAAGATCATCCGTAAATGTTTCGCCGCCTCCCGAGGAGAATATCACCTTTCCTTCTCCGTCGATCATACAAGCATAACCGTCTTTACCGACTTTGGTATCGAGGACTGCCTTCTGCAGTTCGTTAAGGTACATTCCCGCACCTGCAACACCCATAAACTCTTTACCTTTGAAAAACGGCACGCCACACATGATTCCTACGCCTGATGTATGCGCATCACGCGACAGCGATGTAAAGAAAGGCTTTTTGGTTTTTGATGCTCCCACATACCACGGTCTTGTATCGGCCTCATACGGCATGATGTTTCCGTTTTCATCAAACTTTTTCGCTGAGATATAATCGGCCTGGATCATGATACCGCTCTTTGATGCTATATAATTCGATACCATGTTCGGATCATTTTTATTCTCGACATAAAGTGTATCCTGCGCATTTGCGATCAGTCCGAGCTCTTTTTTTACACTCTCACTGGACTTAACCGTCTTCTTTGAGTAGAGAAGCTGTACTGCGAGCTTGCCGTCATTCTTTTTTTCGGGAAGATCCACTCCTCTTTGCTGATACTCATCAGGGTTTTCATACATCTTTGTGACGGTGTCCGCTACCGTCTGTACAGATGTCCTAAACTGTTTCAACGCTTTATCGGCCAGATCCGCCTTGCTCGTCGCCGACTGCAAAAGGCTGTCCTCTATCTGCCTTTTTACCGTCTCGGACGAGATCACTTCCGCGTCCTTGCCGGCTTTCTCGCTGGACTTGATAAAGGTTGACCTGAGTCCGAACAAGGTCACAAACAGAACTACCGCCACGACAACAAGCGTAGTCACTGTCAATATGATAGCCACGCGAGATATCTTATCTCCTAATGAACGTCTTTTTTTCATACGCTTCCTCCTTTATCCTGTATATCTGTTTTTATAAAACCTTTCGATGTCGCTTCTTATCTCATCAAAAGATTCTGTCAGATCATAATCTTCCATACAAAGATTCCAGTCATCCACCCACTGCATGAAAAACTGCTCCCGTTCTCCGCATACAGGTTTTAATCCGGTAAAAAAATACCCCGCTTTTTTCAACTCTTCATATGTTTTAAGCACCATCGGTGTATCGTCATACAAAGCAACCTGGATCGAATAGCTTCCCTTTCCTTTATATGTCGTTACAAGCTCTTTCATTTTTTCGACAAAGTCTTTTCCCTCGCGGATTATCAAAACCTCGATAAACTCCTGCTCTTCGTCGACCTTGATCCTGTATTCTCCCGTATCGGGGATGCTCACCCCGGTTTTATCATCCGCTGTTTTGATCTCACACTTTACTTTGATCCTGTCGTATATCTTTCTTCCGAAGGCGGCCAGCTCATCAGGCAGGTAGATCGTACCTGCTTGAAGCTTTCTTACAGGCTCTATCATGATGCCCTCGGACTGCTTATCACACCTTCCTCTCGGATAACTGTTTTCCATTTTTTCAGATAAAAATCTTCCGAGTCGAAACCCCACCGGAACCATGCCTCTTTTTTCACACGTATCCTGTGTGAAATTGTGGAATGTCACCGCATGAACAAATATCGACGGTATATCCATACTCTCAAGTATATCATAGGTATAGTTTACCAGTGCCACGGAAAGACCGTATCCGCGATAATCTTTATCAAGTATCTGCGACGCCGGCTCAATGCATTTGTCAACTTTCGGAAAGCGGGTAAATATCTCCATCCCCGCGATCCTTCCGTCATCCTCTCCGACAAAGAAATCATACTCATCCGATACTGCATGCTCTCTGATCCAGGATGTGTCATAAAAATAGGATTTAAAATAACTGTTTCCGTACTCCGAGCGGATACACTTAACCATACCCTCTTCATCCCCCGGCCTGTACGGACGAAGTATAAACTCTTTTTCGGTGCCGGTCTTTGAGTTTTTCAAAACGATTGATACGGATTTATAGTTATCAGTGTTTTTCCCCATCTATTCTCCTCTTTACAGCTGAACGATAAGATTGTTTACTCCCAGCGTTCTTTTAAACACGATATTCTTTGCTTTTTTTGTTATCATACGGATACCGAGAGATTCATCCTCCAAAAGTTCCTCCGGAGTCATCCTGTCAACCTTGTCACGATACCATTTGATCGGATCGAAAATAGTACCCCCACATCTGATACGAAAAACTATTCCCTCTTCATCTACCAACATCCTGACGTCGGCAAACTTTTTCTCATCACCGCCCAGACAGTGCTCGTTCATGATTACAAGGAGCTCCTCAAGTGCCAAAGGAAGACTCATCGCAAATCTCGGGTCGATATCATTTTTCTCACAGAACATCTCCATAAGCTCCGAGGCCAAAACAGCTCCCTCGGTACTTCCCTGAACGGAGAATGAGTATATGATCTCGCCCTCTTTTTGCTCCTCTTTGAGTAGCAGCACACCCTTGAGTTCCGGATGTTTTTTGCGTTTCATGGCAGCAAGCGCGATCATACAACCCACACTTACAATCTCTGCTATCGGGAATGCAAGCATATACCACTTTCCCGCTCCCGTGACAAAGAAAAGCATCGAGATAAGCACCACCAGTAAAAATGCCCTTAAAAATGTCAAAATAAGTGCGATCTTGTTCTCGCCGATGGCTGTGTAGAAAAAGATATAAACATTTACTATCGCCGCAGGGATCAGGCTGAGTGCTGCCATACGTATGGCAAACGAGGCATCTGATAGCACCTGAGCGTCATGTATTCCGAAAAACTCAGCTATCGGCCCCGCACACAGTGCGATGATCACAAATATGATCCCGTGTATGCAAAATGAGTAAGTGCGTGTACTCTTCATCAGCATCTTGATGCTCACATGGTCTCTCTCACCATAAAACACTCCGGCCAACGGTGCCACCGTCTGCCCGCATCCAAACACCGATGCCGCCGCAAAAGCGATGATGGAACAAGCCACGGCAAACGCACTCGCCGCATCAGTACCAAGATAGTTCAACACGAAAAAGTTCATAACCAGGGTTCTGAACATGTTGCAAAGGTTGTTCAGTCCTGATGCGGCTCCTACCGAGCACACAACCATCAAAAGTGCGATGGAACGTTTGATCCCAACCTTTTGGGGACTAAACTGTTTCTTTTTTCCGAAAAACAGTATAACCACACCGGCTATATCGGCAGTTGCCGTACTGATGACTGTCGCCCATGCTACGCCATCAAGCCCCCATCCGTTCTCCAGAAAAACAACCAAAAGGACCACGTCGATAACACCCATCATGATAAAAGTAAACATCGGGATCTGTGCGCGTCCATCGAGTCGCAAAAAATTGAACGGGAAATACATCATCGTCGTCAGAAAACCAAACGCCAACATGATCTGTGCGTAGCTTTTCATGAACGAAAAGAGCGTCTCATCACATCCGATCAAAAACATGAACGGTTTGAGAAAAAAAAGGATCAACACCGATGTCAGCACCGGCATGACAAACGATGCGACAAACGCGATCGTCTCATACTCTCCGACTTCATGTTCTTTTCCCTGACCCATGGAAACAGAAGCCCTGGCGCTGGCGCCGATATTGATCAAGCAGCCAAACATGGCAAATAAAAACGTAAATGAACTGAGAAGATTCATCGCAGTAAGTGCCTGGTTTCCCAGATACCTTCCGGCCAGCAACGTGTTTATAAACTGCACTGCCGTAGTCCCGAGTATAGCAAGAATAGTCGGTACCATGTATCGCTGCAATGTCTTCTTTATAAAATAATCATTTGTTTGATTCGTTGAAAAATTATCCATTCGGGCCTCCCTGATAACGTTCATTATATCACATAAACATATCAGAATTCAACCCTTCATTTTTAAGCAGAGACCGCATCCTTCATTTGTTTTACATATTCACCTACATATGGTGCGGCATCACGGCCGTACTGCTTTAAAAGCTTTATGATGGCAGATCCGACGATGGCACCGTCCGATATTTGCGCCATCTTTTTTGCCTGCTCCGGCGTGGATATACCGAAGCCTATCGCACACGGAGTATCCGTGTTTTGTCTGACAAGCTTTACTATGGAGTCAAGATCAGTCGTGATCTCACTTCTCGTACCTGTCACACCTAAGCTTGATACTATGTACAAAAATCCCTTAGATTCTTTTGCTATCATCGCTATACGGTCCTCGGATGTCGGTGCGACAAAGGATATCAGATCCACATCATGTTCTTTACATATATCTAGGAACTCCTCCTTTTCCTCGTACGGCAGATCCGGCAGGATAAGTCCGTCTATGCCTATCTCCTCACAGGTGGAGATAAACTCCTTTGCTCCTTTTGAAAAAACCACATTGGCATAGGTCATAAAGACCATCGGAATATCGATATCCTTTCGGAGTCTTTTTACCATCTCAAAAATATCCTTCGGCTTAACTCCACCGGTCAGGGCACGCAGATTTGCCTCCTGGATCACCGGTCCCTCGGCCGTCGGGTCGGAGAACGGGATCCCGAGTTCGATCAGGTCCGCGCCGTTTTTCACAGCCTCCCTTACGACTTTTTCGGTGGTCTCGATATCAGGATCTCCGCATGTTATAAATGGGATAAATGCTTTTCCGTCCTTGAACGCGTTTATTATCTTACTCATGGATATCCTCCCCTCTGTATCTGGCGATGGCAGCACAGTCCTTGTCACCGCGTCCGGATACCGTTATGACTATGATCTTGTCTTTATCAAGCTTCGGTGCGATCTTCATGGCATGTGCGATCGCATGAGAGCTCTCGATGGCCGGGATGATCCCCTCGGTCCTTGATGTATACTCAAATGCCTCCACAGCCTCATCATCCGTGATCGGGACATATTTTGCTCTGCCGATGTCGTGAAGATAAGCATGCTCCGGTCCCACTCCCGGATAATCAAGTCCCGCAGAGATCGAGTAAACCGGCGCGATCTGACCGTCCTCATCCTGGCAGAAATACGACTTCATTCCGTGAAAAATACCAAGTCTTCCGGTAGCGATCGTCGCCGCTGTCTCAAAGGTGTCCACACCTCGTCCCGCTGCCTCACATCCGATCAGCTCCACTTCCTTATCCTCTATAAAATGATAGAAGCTTCCGATGGCATTTGATCCGCCACCCACGCAGGCCATGACTACATCGGGAAGCCTGCCTTCCTTTTCGAGGATCTGCTCTTTGATCTCTTTTGATATGACAGCCTGAAAATCCCTGACGATGGTCGGGAAGGGATGAGGGCCCATAACAGAGCCTAAGCAATAGTGAGTGTCATCTATACGTGATGTCCACTCTCTCATAGCCTCTGATACCGCATCCTTCAGAGTCGCAGTCCCGCTTGTAACAGGGATCACATCTGCACCGAGAAGCTTCATCCTGTACACATTCAGTGCCTGTCTTTTTGTGTCCTCTTCGCCCATAAAAACCACGCACTCCATACCCATAAGTGCGGCCGCTGTCGCTGTCGCAACTCCGTGCTGGCCTGCGCCTGTCTCGGCGATAAGTCTGGTCTTTCCCATTTTTTTAGCAAGCAGAGCCTGCCCGAGGACATTGTTTATCTTATGTGCTCCGGTATGGTTAAGATCCTCTCTTTTCAGATAGATCTTTGCGCCACCCAGATCCTCTGTCATTTTTTTCGCATAGTACAGACGCGAAGGACGGTTTGCGTATTCGTTAAAAAGTGTGGATAACTCGTCCTGAAAGTCCTTGTCATTTTTAAAATGATTATAAGCCTTTTCAAGCTCTATCACCGCATTCATAAGTGTTTCGGATATGTACTGTCCTCCGTGCACTCCGAAACGTCCGTTTGGATTTGTCATACCTGCCTTCCTTTCCTTACAAACTCTGCCATCTTTGCCATATCTTTTTTTCCGTCTGTCTCGATCCCTGAGCTCACATCCACTCCATACGGATGGAGTGAACTTATCGCATTAATAACGTTATTGGAATCCAGCCCTCCGGCGAGTATATAATCTCTTTTTACATTCTTTATCAGTTCCCAGTCAAAAAGCTCTCCGACGCCCGTACCTGCGTCCAAAAGCACCATATCGGCATGTGATGATTCTGCTTTTTTTACGTCTTCTTTTGATGTTATTTTAAAGGCTTTAATAACAGGTTTTTTTGTCAGATTTTTTACCCTTAAAACATCCTCGTCAGACTCTTTTCCGTGAAGCTGTATCACATCTATAAAACCCATATGAGATATGTATGTTATGTAGTTCACCGGTTCATCGACAAATACACCTACCAAAGGTATGCCTTCACCGAGCATTTCTCTGAACTTAGGAAGTTCGTCCGGATCCACACTTCTTTTAAAGCCCTTTGATAGTATCACTCCGATATAGTCAGGATTGAGTCCCGATGCATTTTTAACATCCTCCGGGCACATCATCCCGCAAAGCTTTATCTTGGTCTCTGTCATAATCCACCTCTGAGTTCTCTCAGCTTTTCATTTTTATCTACGGCTCTCATAAGCGTCTCCCCGATAAGCACGGCGTCAACTCCTATTTCATATAAGGCTTTTACATCAGATGCATTCTTTACACCGCTTTC
>ONKC01000062.1 GCA_900318295.1 uncultured Eubacteriales bacterium | reverse complement strand
GAGCCTCTCTCCCTTTCTTCTCATCTCGTCACTGATGAGTGATGAGAAGATAACCACCGGAAGGCCTTCGAAGCGCTCGTCATTTTTGATTCGCTTGGTAAGATGGTGTCCATCCATCTGCGGCATCTCGATATCCGTGATGACCAAAGACACGTCCTTGCCGACCTTCGCTCCGTCATCCATCATACGTTCGAGCTTCGTCCACGCCTCAAGTCCGTTCTCTGTCGGGATCAGGTGCGTGTAACCCGCCTTGATCAGGCACTTTTTAAGCATCTCGAGAAGAAGCGGTGAATCCTCAGCCAAAAGAATGGTGTGATCACTTCTTTCTCTGCCCTCCATCGCATCAACCTCGGAGATCCTCAGTCCTGTCTCAGGGTTGATCTCGGTCATGATCTTCTCGAAGTCGAGAATGATGATGATCCTTCCGTCTATCTTGGTGATACCGGTAGCTACGCCTTTGCCACCATGGTTGATGGTCTCATCAGGCTTTGAGATATCCTGCCATGAGATACGGTTGATACCGAGTACCTCCTGAACGTGGAAAGCTACCTGGATCTTGTTGAACTGAGTGATGATATACATATCAGCGTTTCTGTCCGGATGAAGCGGGATGTTTAGCGCTCTGGACAGATCGACCACGGTGATGATCGAGTCTCTCGGCATAAAAATACCCTCGACGTACTCATGTGAGTTCGGTACCAAAGTCGGTGACTCGTAAGGACGAAGCTCACTGATCTTTGCCACGTTGATACCGTAGCGCTGGTTCCCCACGATGAACTCGAGAAGCTCTAATTCGTTTGTTCCGCTCTCCAAAAGGATTCCGGTTTCTTCTGCTGTAGCCATATATCACACCTCCGTAAAATGGTTACTTTCATAAATCATTCTTCATTATATCATAGATTTTGACACATTTCCACTATTTTTTTAGGTAAAAATTTACCCTATCTCGCTCTCAAGCTCCTCGGCATACCTTACCGTATCCATGGCATCCTTTCCGTACTTGTCCGCCGCGATCGAGTCCGCGTACTCCTGCGTCATCACGGCTCCGCCCACGGCAACCTTTGCCCACGGCGCCTGCTCTCTCAAAAGCTTGATGGTGTTTTCCATCGCGGGTACGGTCGTCGTCATCAATGCCGACAGCCCCACGAGCTCGGCATGCTCCTTTATCGTCATATCGACGATATCCTGCTCGGGTACGTCCTTACCCATATCAAACACCGTAAAGCCGTAGTTCTCCAAAAGGAGTTTCACTATATTTTTACCAATGTCATGGATGTCTCCGTGCACGGTCGCGATGACGATCTTTAGCTTTCTGCCTCCCGACGAGCTTTCATCGGAAGCCATACGCTTTTTGATCTCCTCAAAGGCCGCCTTTGCCGCCTCGGCTGCCATCAGAAGCTGCGGTAAAAATACCTTCTTTGCCTCGAAATCCTGGCCCACCTTATCAAGTGCCGGGATGACATCCTCATTTACTATGGAAAGCGGCTCTTTTTCCGAAAGCATTTCCTTGGTCAGAGCTCCTGCTTTTTCCTTAAGGCCCCTTACTACCGCCCGGTTGAGTTCGGAGCCTTCGTTGTTTTCTTTTTCTACAGACTCACCGGGCTGAGATTTTTTTTCGTTTGATGTCCCCGCTGCCGCACTTCCCGCTTCAACCATCTTCGGCAACGTGGAAGTGTACTCGATGTAGCTCATACAGTTCTCATCGAGATCATGCAGCGCACAAAAACTGTAATATGTGTTCATCATCTCGACAGCATACGGATTCATGATGGCTGCCGAGAGGCCTCTCTCTAAGTTTGATGCGAAAAATGTCTGCGTGATCAGATTTCTCTCAGGCAGACCGAAAGATACGTTCGACACACCGAGTGATGTGTGCGCTCCTATCTCATGTCGGATCGTATCGACCGACTCTATCGTAGCGAGCGCAGCCGTCGTATCGGCACTTATCGCCATCGCGAGCGGATCGAATATCAGGTCTTTTTTCGGGATACCGTACTCCTCGGCTTTTTTGAGGATCTTTCTCGCTATCCTTACTCTGTCCTCGGCCTTGTCAGGGATACCGCCCTCATCGAGCGTCAGCGCCACGATAAGTCCGCCGTACTTGGCCGCGAGCGGGAACACCGCCTCCATGACCTCTTCCTTTCCGTTTACGGAGTTGATCATGGGCTTTCCATTGTATATGCGAAGGCCTGCTTCCATCGCAACCGTATCCGTAGTATCGAGCTGGAGCGGCAGGTCTGATACTGCCTGAAGCTCCTTCACCACCTTTACCAGCATCGCAGGCTCATCTATCTCAGGAAGTCCCACGTTCACATCCAGCACGTCGACCCCGGCATCCTGCTGGTGAAGTCCCTCGCCGAGGATGTAGTCGATATCGTCTTCTCTGAGTGCCTGCTTGAACCTTTTTTTACCGGTCGGATTGATCCTCTCTCCGATCAGGATCGGCTTTTTACCGAATACGACCGCTTTTGTATATGAGCTAACCATCGTGATATTTTTCTCGGTCACGGGCACAGGCTCTATATCCTTTATTTTTTCCTTTACTGCCTTTATATAATCCGGCGTCGTTCCGCAGCATCCTCCGGTGATACGCACGCCTTTTTTCAAAAGCTCTGCGATGTCATCCGAAAACTCCGGCGGGAACACATCATATACAGTCTCACCGCCCTCACTTCTGGGCAGTCCCGCGTTCGGCTTGATCAGAACCGGCACTGATGCGTACTCCAGATACTCCTCCATCACGCCGAAAAGCTGCTTCGGTCCAAGTGAGCAGTTTGCTCCGATCGCATCTGCATGAAGTCCCTCGAGCATGGCAACCATAGCTGCGGGCGAGGCCCCCGTCATAAGCTTTCCGTCGCTGCCGTACGCATTTGATACAAACACGGGGAGGTCAGAGTTTTCCTTGGCTGCCAAAAGCGCTGCCTTTGTATCATAGCTGTCGTTCATCGTCTCTATAAAAATGAGATCGACGCCGGCCTTTACTCCTATCCTCACGATCTGAGCGTAAACCTCCACGGCATCCTCGAAGTCGAGATCACCGTAGGGCTTTAAAAGCTTTCCGCAGGGTCCGATGTCCAAAGCGACGAACTTCTCCTGTGGAGCATCCGAGCGCTTTGCTGCCGTACGCGCGTTTTCAACCGCTGCCGTAACTATACTGTCAAGCTCATCCGCACCAAACTTAAACGAGTTCGCTCCGAAGGTGTTGGTCAGCACCACGTTCGATCCCGCCTCATAGTAGGCCATATGTATCTTTACTATCTCTTCGGGGTACTCTATGTTCCACCGTTCGGGGTACTCGCCGGGTTTTAGCCCCGCCGCCTGCAAAAGCGTACCCATGCCTCCGTCAAGTATGACGAAGTTGTCTTTCATGTATTCTCGTATCGTCATATATGCTTCTCCAATCCTATGATGGCCGTCACCGATTTTGACGGACTCATCATGAAGGTTTTTCCAAGTGTGATCCCAAGCCTTTTTTCGGCATTCAACATAGACAGAATCATCGGCTGTACATCTAAAGAAAGGTCACCATATCCGGGCGAAAACCTGGGATGCGCTTTTAATCCGACCTCCGCGGCCGCTTTTTTTATATCATCATTAAAAGCATCGCACAGCGCCTCTACTCTCTCCGCTCCGTGTGCCTGCAGCATCAGAGATCTCGCCGGTTCTATCCTTTCATATCTTCTGATCAGATGATCGATCCCGGCTCCGACAGTCGCTGCAAATACAACAGCCTCATCGCAGCCCTCGAGATTTTTCATAAGGTTTTGGGATTTTTTAAAAATATCAAGCACCGGGATATCGTCCGCCTTAAAACTGATCTGCAAAAATGCCACGCGGTAGGTAAATGCCGACTTTGCCTGAGCTATGACCTCATCGCAAAGGGTATAGACATCACCCTTTGTAACGTCATCATCAGATAAGTCAGCGTCGGCACCCGTAACATCCCCATCGGCATCTGTATCTCTGTGCCCTCTCATCTCCACCGGCCCGGGCTTGATGCCGCTGTATCGGAGGATCTCATTTTTCCGGACCTCGGGCTCATCATACTCCAGATACTGCGCGGGCAGATATGTGACCCCGGACAGCTTTTCAAGCTTGATCATTTACCGAAATCCTTTCCGAGTATGTCTGAAAGATTATCAGAGATTGCCTTCGCGATATCGGGCTTGTTCATCGAGTAGACGTGAACGTTTGTGATTCCGTTTGCATACAGATCGATGATCTGGTCCGTCGCATATGCTATCCCCGCCTGCTTCATCGAATCCGGATCCGAACCGAAGTAATCGACAAGGCTTTTAAACCTCTGCGGCATAAAAGCTCCGGAGAGCTTTATTGCACGCTCTACCTGATTTGCGTTCGTGATCGGCATGATACCGGGCAGCACCGGAACCGTGATCCCGGCCTCTCTTATCTTATACATGAAGTTGAAAAACAGATTGTTATCGAAGATCATCTGTGTGGTCAGAAAATCCGCACCTGCATCGACCTTCTCCTTCAGATGAAGGATGTCGTTTTTCTGGTCTTTACTCTCCGGATGGATCTCCGGATAGCAGGCCGCTCCTATACAGAAATCATGTCCGCTTTCCTTGAGCTCTCTGATAAGCTCGACCGCATATCTGTAGTCCCATTTGCTGCGATCTGTCTTCTCAAGCTCAGGCGTCAGATCGCCTCTGAGCGCCATGATGTTTTCGATCCCTGCGTCGTAAAGCTCCTCAATGCGCTCGTGCACAGTGGCTTTATCAGAGGATACACATGTCAGATGTGCGAGCGTCGGGACTGAAAACTTGTCCATGATATTTTTAGCGCTGTCAAGCGTATAACGGCTGGTACCGCCGCCCGCACCGTAGGTAACGCTCATAAAGCTCGGCTTGTAGCCGGCTATCTCCTCTGTTGCTGCCTTTACGCTGTCGAAGCCTGTTTCCGCTTTCGGCGGAAAGACCTCAAACGACAAAGACATATTCTTTTTGTATAAAATATCCGTTATCTTCATATTCTCTGCAAAAAAACCTGTCTTAGGCTTACTCCTTTCCTCCTTCATCTACAGTCTGTCCGGCTCTCGAATCGAGCTCCGCGATATGTGCTTTACATTTTTCCATATCCTCTACGAGCTTCTCGCCGGCTTTTTCTTCATTTTTGCGCGTCATATCGGTGACCGTCTCGTATATCTTGAAGCGGTTCATATTCAATACGAAAAATACCACGGCACCGCTTAGTCCGCCTATCAGTACAAGCACACCGAGCCATGAGGCTAAGCTTATCAGCTTGATCCCTATGACTGCCGTAGCCAAAACTATCAGAAAAACTATGGCAAGAAAGCCTCTTCGCTTGGTCTGCTCGGGATTTTTCTGCTTTTTCTTTTTCTTTGCCATAACGGTCGTTCCTCCGCATTTTTCACAGAATTATTTCTGATTATAGCATTGAGAGAATACGCTTGTCAATGCTTCCTATTTATGTTATTATATTAGGGCGTGAGTCCGATGCACCACCCGGTCACACGCCGTTAAACCCAGAAAGGAATATCAAACAAATGTCTGACTTAACAAAAGAGATAGAAAAACGACGCACCTTTGCTATTATTTCCCATCCGGATGCCGGTAAGACGACTCTGACGGAGAAGTTCCTTCTTTACGGAGGCGCGATAAACCTCGCCGGATCGGTCAAAGGACGTAAGGCCGCAAAGCACGCGGTGTCCGACTGGATGGAGATTGAGAAGGAGCGTGGTATCTCGGTCACATCAAGTGTTATGCAGTTTGATTATGACGGATATTGCATCAATATCCTTGACACTCCGGGACATCAGGACTTCTCGGAGGATACATACCGTACTCTTATGGCTGCCGACTCGGCCGTGATGGTCATCGACGGTTCTAAGGGTGTCGAGGCGCAGACCATCAAGCTTTTCAAGGTCTGCGTGATGAGAGGTATACCGATCTTTACATTTATAAACAAGATGGACAGAGAGGCGATGGACCCCTTCGAGCTGATCGACCAGATTGAGGACGTGCTAGGAATACGCACCTGCCCGATCAACTGGCCCATCGGCTCGGGTAAAAGCTTCAAGGGCGTATATGACAGAGACACACAGACCATACTTCGCTTCATCGCTGGGGACAATGGCCAAAAAGTCGAGACTCATCAGGTTTCCCTGGGTGATCCGTCCGTGGACGAGCTGATCTCCGAGCTCCAGCATAAAACTCTTATCGACGAGATCGAGCTTTTGGACGGCGCAAGTGATGACTTTGATCTGGAGAAGGTTCGCGCCGGTAAGCTAAGCCCCGTTTTCTTCGGATCGGCTTTGACAAACTTCGGTGTCGAGGCATTTTTACAGCATTTCTTAAAAATGACCACTTCGCCGCTCTCACGAGACTCATTAAAGCTTGAACTCGCTCAGTCGGGCGAGACCAAGGTTGTGTATGATGACGGTTCTTTGGTCGGCGCGGGAGACGAGATCCCTGTCAGCGCGAGCGCCCAGACTACCGAGGTGAGTCCGTTTAGCGATGATTTTTCTGCATTTGTGTTTAAAATACAGGCCAACATGAACAAGGCACACCGCGACCGCATCGCCTTTATGCGTATCTGCTCGGGTAAGTTTGAAGCAGGGATGGAGGTCATGCATGAGCGCGAGGGTAAAAAAATCCGCCTGACCGCCCCGCAGCAGATGATGGCGGAGAACCGACACATCATCGAGGAGGCGTATGCCGGCGATATCATCGGTGTTTTCGATCCGGGCAACTTCCACATCGGTGACACGCTCTACACAGGGAAAACCCCGATCCGCTTCGAGGGCATCCCGACATTCGCGCCGGAACACTTCGCCAGAGTACGCCAGGTCGACACGATGAAGCGAAAGCAGTTCACAAAAGGCATCTATCAGATCGCCGAGGAGGGTGCGATCCAGATTTTCCGCGAGTTAAACGTCGGAATGGAGGAAATCCTGGTCGGCGTCGTCGGTGTACTGCAGTTTGAAGTGCTTACGTATCGCCTTAAAAATGAATACAACGTCGAGATCCGTATGGAGCAGCTCCCCTACGAGCACATCCGCTGGATCACCTCGACGGATACGGATATAAGCAGTCTGAGTCTGACATCGGATACGAAAAAGGTTCAGGATCTGAAAGGCAATCCACTCCTGCTTTTCCAGCATCCGTGGAGCATCCAGACCGCTCTCGACAGAAACGAGGGACTTACACTGGAGTCCTTCTCAAAGTAAAGCTCATACTTTCTTTCGACACGGAGGATCGATATGAATTTCAGCGAGAAAAAAGTCATAAAGCGCGCGAAAAAGCTTCGCTCCAAGTGGCCCGCAAGAGGTCGCAGAGTGCAGGTATTTTTACTGCGCTTCGGATTTTTCCTGCTCGTATGCGGTACCGTCTATGCAGCCTATCTGGGCTTTCGCTATATCAAGGATATCACGGCCGATGTACCCGATATCAACGCCATCGATCTGATCCCCGAGGGCTTCACGACCTCCATACTTGATGATGACGGCGATACCGTGCGCACTCTCTCTGCATCAGATGCCAACAGGCAATACGTGATGCTCGATCAGATCCCGACCAATCTTCAAAACGCTTTTATCGCCATAGAGGATGAGAACTTCCGCTCACACGACGGAATCGAGCCCGTGACCATCCTCAAATCGACGATAGCATGGATCGCGAGCGGCGGCGTCCAGGCCTCAGAGCACCTGACTCTGACTCAGCAGCTTTTAAAAAATCAGATACCTACTCTCGATAAGGAAAGCGATCTTCTCTCCGGCGTCAGACGAAGGCTCAAGGAAGAGTACATGGCTTTACGTATGGAGAACCGCTATACAAAGGATGAGATTTTAGAGTTTTACTTAAATACCGTAAATCTGGGACAAAACACCTCCGGCGTCGAGGCTGCTTCACTCAGATATTTCAACAAACACGCCATCGACTTAAGTCTGTCGGAGTGCGCGTGTCTGGCAGGCATCGCCAAAAACCCAAATGCATACAATCCGATCAGCCACTCCGGGCGAAACCGCACCCGTGAGCTTATGGTTCTCAAAGCGATGCAGGATCAGGGCTTCATAACCTCAGATCAGTACGAGCTTGCGATACGCGACGACGTGCAGGCTCACGCGCAGCGCCATAAAGTCGGTAAGGCGGACGACACCAAGCCGACCTCTTACTTTACCGATGCTATGATCCGTGATGTCATCGAGGATATGAAGAGTGAACTCGGATACTCGGAAACACAGGCCGCCAACGCCCTGTACACCGGCGGCCTCAAAATACAGACTACTCTTGACTCGGATATGCAGGCTGTATGCGAGAAGGAGATAAACAACGCTAAAAACTATCCTGAGGACGTCTCCTACCAGCTTGAGTATCAGCTCACCATACAGCATCCGAACGGAAGCACCGAGTCATATAGCTTTTCAGATGTTAAAAAATGGTACGCAGACAGAGGAGAGCCCATCGCGTCATTTTTCAAATCACCGAAAAAAGCAAAAAAAGTTATAGCTCCGTTTAAGAAATCCATGGTCAGAGATTCGGATAAGGTGATTGCCGAGTCCGTAAATACGGTGATCGAGCCGCAGACCTCCTTTGTTCTTATGGATCATACGACCGGTGAGATCAAAGCTTTGGTCGGCGGAAGAGATAAAACCGCGGACGAGCTGTCGGGAGGAAGAGCTACCGATGTCAACAGACAACCCGGCTCAACTCTTGGAATCCTCTCAACCTATCTCCCCGTACTCGACACTGCAGGTATGAGCCTTGCGAGCGTAAAGGATGATGCCGAATACTATTATCCCGGCACGGAGGAGCTTGTACAGAACCGTTACGGCGACACCTACAGGGGATTGACCACCATCCGCGACTCCATCATCAACTCGACAAATGTCATCGCTGTAAAGACTCTGGATCAGATCACTCCGAAGATCGGATATGATTATCTGAAAAATCTCGGCTTTTCGACGCTTACGGACGGATACTCAGATGATGCGGGCAGGACTCTTACGGATATCGCACTTCCGCTTGCTCTGGGCAAGCTCGCCAGAGGAGTGAACAACCTTGAGCTCACTGCTGCCTTTGCTACCATCGCCGACGCGGGTGTGTATAAAAAGCCTCACCTGTATACGAAGGTTCTCGACCACGACGGCAACGTCCTCATCGATCACAGCCAAACCTCCAGTAAAAAGGTCATGAAAGACACTACCGCATGGCTTCTCACCGATGCCATGAAAGAATCTGTCATGACTATGAACGAGAAAAATATCTCCTTCAGAAAATCAGCTATGGCGATCGCCGGACAGGACGGCATCTCGGAAAACGGAAATGATCTGTGGTTCGTGGGATACACGCCTTATCTCACCGCCGGTATCTGGTGTGGCTACGATGCGAACAAATCGCAAAAGGATACCGAATACCACATGAACATATGGCGAAGGATAATGGAAAAGGTCAGCAACATAGGCGACTTCGAAGTAAATGAGTCATTTACGATGCCAAAGGGACTTTTTAAAGCAAAGATATGTACCAAATGCGGGAAACTCGCTATCGACGGACTCTGCGCCGAGGCTACCGGCGGCTCGTGCGAGCGCGAGGAATACTTCACCTCAGAAACCCTTCCCACCGACAGCTGCGACTGCCATGTGCGTTGCAAGATCTGCAAGGCTTCGGGACTTTTGGCCGGCGACGGATGTCCGGAGTCGGATGTTTATGATGTTATATATCTACAGAAAAAAGACGAGGAGGCAGGCTCCGGAAAGACAAACGATTCGAACCTTATCATGCCGACCTACCTCATAGATTCAATATGTGAAGTGCATAACCAAAAGCGCTAGATCATTTTTCCTTAAAAAAGTTTATGACCGAATGCGCGGACTTTGTATCCATACCGGGCACCGAGGATAATTCTTCCTCGGTCGCTTTTTTTATATCCTCAAGTGAGTCAAACGCCTTGATCAGTGCCTGCCTTCTCTTCGGCCCTATACCGGGGATATCATCGAGTATCGATCTGGTCTGGCCTTTACCTCTGATGAGTTTATGATACTCGATGGCGAAACGGTGAGTCTCATCCTGGATCCTCGTGATCAGATGGAAGCCTTCTCCGTGCGTATCGATCGGGATCTCCTGATCATTGAAGTACAGGCCTCTGGTGCGGTGATGATCATCCTTTACCATACCGCAGACCGGGACATCTATATGCAGGCGTCTAAGCACATCCTCACAGATGTGGACCTGGCCTTTTCCTCCGTCCATAAAAATGATATCCGGGAGGTGTTTGAAGGAATCATTCTCTGACAGGCCCTCTCGTTTTGCATGCTCAAATCGTCTGGTAAGCATCTCATCCATCGAACCGTAGTCATCCGGGCCCGATACCGATCTTATCTTAAACTTCCTGTAATCGTTCTTTTTTGCTTTGCCGTCCTCAAACACTACCATTGATCCTACAGTCTCAAAGCCGTTTATATGCGAGATATCGTAGCTCTCCACACGGTTTAGTCTTCCTTCCATATGAAGGAGCGATTCGATCTCTTCCATCGCACCGAGTGTGCGCTCACGCTCTCTTTTCAGCTTTTCAGCATCCTTTTCCAGGACGAGGCGTGCATTTTTCTTGGCGAGTTCTATAAGTCTTTCCTTCTGTCCTCTTTTTGGGACAATGCTTTTTACTTTTCTTGGGATGAAAGGCGTGCCTGAGTACATCTGCTTGATAAAAGAAGATATAACATCTTCTTCAGGCTCTGATTCTACTCCCGTAAGATAGTAATGTTCCCTGCCCAGAAGCTTTCCGTCTCTGATGAAAAATACCTGCATCACTGCTTCATCTTTTTCTACGGCAAAGGCCAAAACGTCTCTGTCCTTTTGCTCCTCTGAGGTGATCTTTTGTCTCTGTGTGACGCGTTCGATGCTTTCTAACTGCTCCTTGTAAACCTGCGCCTCTTCGAAGGCGAGCCTTTCTGCAGCCTCACTCATCTTTGCCTTCAGGTCATTTTTAATATCCTTCGTGTCACCCTGGAGGAATCTGAGTGCTCCCTCGAAGTGCTCGCGGTAGGTATTTTCATCGATAAGCCCCTGGCACGGTGCGTCACAGCGCCCCATCTCATGATAGAGACACGGTCTGTCCTTGGCCATCGTGTTGCAGGTGCGAAGATGGTATATCCCGTTTACGAGCTCTATCGCTTCCCTGACGGATGCCGCACTTGTAAACGGACCGAAATACTTGTTTTTATCTCTTTTGAGCTGACGTGAAAATAGGAGCCTTGGAAAAGGCTCCTGTATTGTTGCTTTTATGTAAGGATAGGTCTTGCCGTCCTTGAGCATCGTGTTGTAACGAGGCGAATGCTCCTTGATGAGGTTGTTCTCAAGGACCAGTGCCTCGAGCTCGGAATCAGTCACGATGTACTCAAACCACGCTATTTTGCTGATCATTTTTTCGATCTTGGGCGTGACGTTCCTGCTATCCTGAAAATACTGACGCACACGGTTTTTCAAGCTTATCGCTTTGCCTACATAGATGATCTCATCCGATGAGTCATGCATCAGATAGACACCCGGGCGGGCCGGCAGCTTTTTAAGTTCTTCCTGAATATCAAACATGTGCGTTTCTCCCTACCGTATATGCCTGTATGGTCGGATTATTTTTTCTGATCGTTTCTGTACTGAACGGGCGTCATGTTGTATTTTTTCTTGAATACGCGATTGAAATGCTCCACGTTCGGGTATCCGACGGAAAGTGCGATACTCTCGACGTTCATCGTGCCATTTTTAAGAAGCGTACGCGCTTTCTTGAGGCGGACTCCCGTCAGTATCTCCTTGAAGGTTTTTCCGCTCTTGTCGTGTATGTACTTGCTGATATACGGCTCGGAAAGATGCATATACGCTGCCATATCCTCAAGTGTTACCGAGCGGTAATTCTCCTGGATGTAGTTCATCATCTGGATCAGGCGGTCATCTCTGAACTCCTCGTTGTTGCGGACAGCGGGAAGCTTGTTGACGCAGACCGTCAGAGCGTGGATCGAAGCGGTGATGATGTCCTCATGTATGCCGACACCCCAGAACTGCTCGCCGTCGCAGGTTATGCTCACATAGGCGATGGCCTTTGACGATGATCCCTGAGTCAGAGCGTGCTCCTCGTAGGTCGTCAGCTGATAGCTTATATCGAAAAACTGCTTGATAGTGTTGCTGACAGCGTCAAGACGACCGTTTCCGACTGCATCCACTATCCTGTCCTTGTCACCGCAGGTGATGGTCACGGATGCCATGATTCCGTTTACCTGACGGAAGTGGCACTCGTTGATCTGGAATACCGGCGTCGGGTTGATATAGTTGTCTGCAAAAATATCATAGATCCACTGAGGAGACAGCTCCTTGTGCTCCTCGTCGGATACACTCTTCATAAGATAGCCGACCTCTTCACGCATAGCCTCAGGCAGCGTAATTCCGAAGTTTTGCTTGAGCGTATAGTTTACACCGCCCTTTCCGGACTGTGAGTTGATACGGATGACGTCGGAATCGTATGTACGTCCCACATCCTTCGGATCGACAGGAAGATACGGAACACACCATTTATCTGTCTTTCCGTCCTCTTTCCACTGCATTCCTTTTGCAATGGCATCCTGATGTGAACCTGAGAAGGCCGTGAACACCAGGTCACCTGCGTACGGCTGACGCGGCGGAACGCTCATCCTTGTATATGACTCATATCTCTCTCTGATCTCCTTCATGTTGGAGAAATCAAGTCCCGGATCATATCCGTGTGAGAACATGTTCATCGCGATGGTCACGATATCGACGTTTCCTGTACGCTCTCCGTTTCCGAATAAAGTTCCCTCTATACGATCGGCTCCGGCAAGCACACCGAGCTCAGCGGTAGCTACACCCTCGCCTCTGTCATTATGCGGATGAAGTGAAAGGACTACTCCGTCACGATACTTCAGATGCTTATGAACATACTCAAGCTGACATGCAAATACATGAGGCATCGCGTTCTCGACTGTAGTCGGGATATTTATGATAACCTTCCAGTCAGGCGTCGGCTTCCATACATCCAGAACCGCGTTACAGACCTCAACGGCATACTCAACCTCTGTTCCCGGGAAGCTCTCCGGGCTGTACTCGAAGCGGAAATTACCCTCAGTCTGATCAGCGAGCTCCTTCAAAAGGATAGCTCCGTCAACTGCTATTTTCTTAATTTCTTCTTTATTTTTTTTGAACACCTGCTCACGCTGAGCTACAGAAGTAGAGTTATATAAATGCACTACTGCACACGGTGCACCCTTGACTGCTTCAAAGGTCTTTCTGATGATGTGCTCACGTGCCTGAGTGAGCACCTGTACAGTCACATCATCAGGAATCTTGTTCTGATCGATAAGCGCGCGCATGAACTCATACTCCGTATCCGATGCCGCAGGAAATCCAACCTCGATCTCCTTGAATCCGACATTAACAAGCAGGTCAAAGTAATCAAGCTTCTCCTGAAGACTCATCGGCTCGATAAGTGCCTGGTTTCCGTCACGAAGATCGACCGAGCACCATACCGGCGGAACAGTTATCTCATTTTTCTTCACCCAGTCATATGTCACCTCAGGCGGCATAAAGTAGGGCGGTTCATATTTCTCAAATCCCTTCACAATTGTCACTTCCTTTCGATGTATAACAAAAAACATCAATTTTGATGTTTTTTATGCTTGTATCTTAACACAGTTTTTTCAAAAATGGAATGATAAAATTTAATCAATTTTATTGATATTTTTTAAGACGGATTATTGGAATGTGTCGGTTTTTAGTAAAAATGAACATGTAATGCTTGCCATTTTTATAAGAATCCATTATACTATAAGGTAATTTTTGACGTCACGGAGCCTTTGATCCGACATTCATGCCGACGGCAAGCATACGGTGTCTCGTACAAGTGCTCTTTATGGAGGATACTATGGATAACGATAACAACAACAAAAGAAGAAGTGAGGAGGAAAGAAAAAAGCGCTTCAGGATCAATCTTCTGATATCACTAGCGGCTCTGTTCTTCGCCCTCTTTTTGATAATGTTTTTAAACTCGGAGATAAAAAGAAACACCGAGGAGGAGATAACCTACACCAAGTTTGTCGAGATGCTCAAGGAAGGCAGCGTCGGCAAGGTCACCTTCAAATCGAACATGATCTATATCGAGCCGAATGTCCCGTCAGATATGAAGCTTCTGGCAAAGAAATACTATACAGGTTATGTGAACGATACAAACCTCGTCCAGAACCTGCTTGAGAAATACAAGGTCGAGTTCACCGCTGAGATCAGCGATTCGGATTCGGGCATACTTGAGTTTTTGCTTACCTATCTTCTGCCGATACTCGGTATCTGGGCTCTTTTATGGTTCTTTATGCGCTCCGCGACAAAGAGCGGTGGACTGATGGGCGGCGTCGGAAAGTCAAATGCAAAAATGTATGTTGAGAAAAAGACCGGCGTGACCTTTGCCGATGTCGCAGGCGAGGAAGAGGCAAAGGAAAGTCTTACCGAGCTTGTTGACTTTCTTAAAAATCCCGCGAAGTATAAAGAGATCGGAGCGAGACTTCCTAAGGGTGCTCTTCTGGTCGGCCCTCCGGGAACCGGTAAAACGCTTCTTGCAAAAGCTCTCGCAGGTGAGGCAGGCGTTCCGTTCTTCTCACTGAGCGGTTCGGATTTCGTGGAGATGTTCGTCGGAGTCGGAGCCTCCAGAGTAAGAGACCTCTTTAAGCAGGCGACCTCAATGGCGCCCTGTATCATTTTTATAGATGAGATCGATGCTATCGGTAAAAGCCGTGACACCCAGTACGGTGGCGGAAACGACGAGCGTGAGCAGACGCTCAACCAACTTCTGTCAGAGATGGACGGCTTCGACTCATCAAAGGGAATCATCATCCTCGGTGCGACCAACCGTCCCGAGGTTCTCGATAAGGCACTCCTTCGTCCGGGACGCTTTGACAGGCGTATCATCGTGGAGAAGCCGGACCTCAAGGGAAGGATCGATGTGCTGAAGGTACACAGCCACGACGTACTTATGGACGAGACAGTGAATCTCGAGGAGATCGCGCTCGCCACTTCCGGTGCCGTGGGTGCGGACCTCGCAAATATGGTCAACGAAGCAGCCATCATGGCAGTCAAGGACGGTCGTAAGGTCGTGAGCCAGAAGGATCTTTTCGAGGCTGTCGAGGTCGTACTTGCCGGCAAGGAGAAAAAGGAC
>ONKC01000003.1 GCA_900318295.1 uncultured Eubacteriales bacterium | reverse complement strand
GGGTCATCCTGGACAACCAGGCCTGGGTCCAGGGATGGGAGGAACCGAACGTCCCGTCCGCAAGCCTCCCGACTTCCTGGAGGGTCCTGTTCCAAATCCCGGAGCCAGGCTTCGTCCTGGACAGGAGGTCGAGGTGTTCCCCGATTATCCCCCGGAGTCTCGCCGTCTGCGCCTCATCCAGGGTGTCGGAGAAGTCCGTGGACAGCTCCACCCCGGCAAAACCCATATTTTCCGGGGTCCTGGGAGCCCGGATGGAGGACGCCCGCACCTTTGTCGGGGTCTCGACGGCTTCGCGCTCCTGGCTCAAGGGAAACAGGGTATTTAGCCCGTCTCCCGCAGCCTCCCGGACCTCAAGGGTCGAGGGGCCGGTGATGGTGAGGGAGAGGCCGGGGAAATCATACAGGACCCCACGGATACGCTCCACACATTCCTGGGATATCATCCTATACCTTCCAGTTTGGTACCGTCGAACGAGACGTCCTTGACCGTAAAGCCGCCTTTTGATTTTAGCAGCTTATCCGCGGTCTCTACCAATTTTTCAAGCCCGGCAATCTTCATCAACAGTTTGTCCGTCTCCGCCTTCTGCTCGTCCTTGATGATATTTGCGGTCTGCAGGCGGCTGCAGGCTTCCCTGTAGTCGGCTTCCTTCTCGGCGAGCATCCTGTCCTTTTCGGCAAGGACCTTGTCCACATCATCCTTGAGGTTGACCCGCTGGTCCATACATCCCAGCTCGAAGATGTGGGCGCTGTAGGTTTTCAGTTCGTTTGCCATCGTCTTACTCCTTGTGTGAAATCTTCCAGTTTTCGAGAAGTCGTCTGTCCTCATCCTCCCCGTAGGGGCAGGCGGCCCGGAAAATCCGGGACCATCTACTGGCCGGGACGTCCTCCGCCTCCAGGAACCGGGCATCCAGCTCCACACGACCCTGTCCCTGGAACATAGGGTCGAACCAGGACGGACCGGGCTTCCATCCCCTCGCATTTAATACACGGTAAACAGCCTTTGCCATATCATCATTAGCACAAGCGATAGCCTCCGGCTTACCGTGTTGCATCAAAGCTTCCTCAAAAATATGCGTTATATTCTCAGTAAAGTCACCATAAACTATGCTGTCCGGTGAAAGCTCGATCCCATGCTCTGCCATGGAATCCTGAAAGGCCTTCAGGCGAACACATGCATCCGGCACTGCCCTTGGGCCGGACACAAAAAGGATGTCACGGTATCCATGCACTTCTATAAGGTGATCGATACACGACTTCATCCCCTGATAATTGTCAATAGTGACGTTTATTCCATTTTCAATCTCGGTGTCATCCTCCATCAAAACAACCGGAACGTCCGGAAGACGCGACAAAAACTCCTCCAATGAAAGAGGATCTGTTACCGCTGATATTGTTCCAAAGGAAATAATAAGAATATCCGGCTCATCGAACTTCGAGTAACCGAACAGAGAATAATAGTGATAGTCAAATCCCTTGTCCAGATATACTCCCGCATCAAGGTATCTTTTTGCATCAAGTCCCTGATACAGACGCACATCCACATTCTCTTCTTCAAAGGATTTGCTTATCGCAGCACCGATCTTACTTGAGTTTTCCGTGTGCAAACTACCTGTCATGACTCCCACGACAGGTCGACGCTTTATAGCATCGTACGTCTGACTGCCCATATTCCCTTTTTCCTCCACAATGTATAAAGTAGGGAACACCGAACAAACCCGGTGTTCCCTATTATTCTATACTGATCTTTCAAATCAGAGCTTGAAGAAGCTCAGATCTCCGGCCAGCTTCTCAGCAACCTGATTCAGGCTCTGAGCTGACTCGGTAAGAGTTGAGATCGTAGCATCAAGCTGATGCATGGATGCAGATGTCTGCTCTGTTGCAGCTGCATTCTCCTCTGACGTTGATGAAAGCGTCTGCATAGCATCCACGATCTGTCCCTTTGAAGCATCACAATCCTCAGTAAGTCTTGAGATAGTCTCCACACCTTCGACTGTCTCCTGAACGTTCTTGATAAGCTCATTGATCTTATCAACCGTATCCTCAAGCACAGAGTTTACATTTGTTCTGATCTCTGATACTTCGTTTGTCTTCTCGATGGCAGCCTGTGCCTGACGAAGAAGTGTCTCCATCTCCTCACGAATCTCAGCAGCTGTTGTAGCAGACTGAGTAGCAAGCTGTCCGATCTCCTCGGCAACGACTGCGAATCCCTTACCTGCTTCACCTGCTCTGGCAGCCTCGATGGAAGCGTTCAGTGCAAGGAGGTTGGTCTGAGATGCGATAGATGTGATTCCGTCTACCTTCTCGTTTACGTTCTGTACTGCTGCGTTTGTAGCCTTCATGGTATCTGTGATATCAGTTACCGAGCTCTCCATAGCTGTCATGTTTCCTGCCAGCTGACGAAGTGCCTCAGCCGAAGACTGGCTGGCCTCGTCCATATCCTTTGCTTCCGAAGCAAGACCCTCAGCGTTGTCAGCCACGGTCTGGATAGCATCAGAAAGAACTCCTACGTTTCCGCTTGCTCTCTCAACCGTATCCGCCTGGTTGGTAGCACCCTGTGCGATATCCGAAACCGCATTTGACATTTCTCTTGTAGTATGTGATATCTGTATGGAAGTCTCTGACAGGTCACCCGCCTGAGTCGATACAGTGATCGAAGCATCTTTAATATTTCCGACTATGCTTGTCAACTTATCGATTAGCCCGTTGATATTTCTTACGATATCTCCGAACTCATCCTTACGCTTGTTAAGTCCCTTGTTCTCAAGCTTTACAAACTCACCGTTTGAAAGAGCGTCAATACTTTCATTCACCGCAATGATCGGCTTGGTGAATGATATTGCAAGGAATACGGAAATAACTGCTGCTGCGATAAGCACTACAACACCGATTATTATGACGATAAGGAGCATCTTGTTGGCGCTGGCCAAAGCCTCTCCGGTATTGGTAGCGATAACAGATACCCATCCTGTTATCGGCTCGCGGTGATATGAAATACACCAGTCACCACCGTTAAACGAAGAGTCATATGTACCTGATGCCTCCTGTGCATCTCGTGATGCTGTATACCACTGCTGCTCAGCGAAGTTTGTAGCCTCTCCGGTGTTGAGGTCCATGGAAGTATGAGCCATAACATCACCGTTATTATCTCCTACAAAAATATCCTGATTGTCGGCAGTCTTTTCATTCTTTACGATATCGGTCAGATGATCAAGTGTGTAGTTACGCTGAGCGATACCAAGGAATGTAGATCCGTCATCATCAAATACCGGATAACTGAAAGTACATATACGCTTTCCGTTTGACTTGGAGATGTTCTGCTCTGAACTGAAGAACTTGCCTGTCTCCTTTGCCTTGGTGAAGTACTCACGATCTGCGACGTTTACGAGATCACCCTCTGACTTCGCAACCTGTTCACCGTTTGCATCAGCGATAGCGAGTACGTTTCCGTCTCCTACCTCCGCGTCGATCTTTTTGAGCATATCGCTGCCCTTAGCTGCATCGATCTCACCTTTGAGAATCTGTCTTGCAGATACTGAATTAGCGACAGCCTGAAGAACCTGTTTGTTCTGCTCCACGATTGATGTCAGGTTCTGTGAGATGAGCTTTGCCTGCTCCTGATTCAAGGTCTGCATATTTTCAACAGCCGATGAATGTGATGTGAAGTAACTGATCAGGATCGTAGAGATCAGCGGCAATGCCATGATCAGAAGAATGATAAGCATAAGCTTAAACTTTACGCTCTGAAACAGTCCCTTTTGGTTTTTTGTGTTAGTTTTTGTATCCATTTTATTCACTCCTTTACAATTATTCTTTATAATCATACTCCAACACGAGAGTTGTCAGTGGCGCGAGATAAAGCTCAATCTCAAATCCGTCAATAACCTGTCCCTTTGAATCTTTAACCTTGGCAGCCTCTGCCTTGATGGGATCGGGATTGACTCTTCCCTGTCCGCCGAACCTCTCCTCATCGGAGTTAAGGATCTCTTTGTACCTGCCCTTACACGGTGCTTTGCATCTGTACTTCGTGTGCGCCACCGGTGTAAAGTTTGTGATGAAAAGCAACTGTTTCTTTGCTGTGCTTCCGCGTCTGATCCACGAGATCGTACTTGTCTGCGGTCTCTGACAATCCATCCACTCGAAGCCCATCACATCGTAATCATTGTAATACAGTGCATCGTGCGAAGTATAAAGCTTGTTCAGCTCACGCACATAGTCCTGCATCTTTTTATGCCTCTCGTCCTCAAGTAAGAACCAATCGAGGCTTCTGAACTCAGCCCACTCCCTTCGCTGAGCGAATTCCTGACCCATGAAGATCAGCTTCTTTCCGGGATGCCCGTACATATAACCGTACGAGGTTCGAAGAGTAGCAAACTTGTCTCCCTCAAGTCCCGGCATCTTGTTAAACAGTGAGCACTTCCCGTGTACCACCTCATCATGCGACAAGACAAGTATGTACCGCTCGCTGAGATAATACGCTATCGAGAAGCAAAGCTGATCATGATGGAACTGCTTGAAATACGGATCGAGTTTGATGTACTCAAGGAAGTCGTTCATCCAACCCATATTCCATTTGTATGAGAAGCCCAGTCCTTTGTCCTTTACAGGGGCCGTCACACCTGCCCACGCCGTACTTTCCTCGGCTATGATGTACGCACCCGGATGCTCCTCATCCATCAGGTCGTTTAAATCTCTTAAAAATTCCACGGCATCATAATTTTCATTTCCGCCGTCCTTGTTCGCGATCCACTCGCCGTCGCGCTTTCCGTAATCCAGATAAAGCATCGATGCGACCGCGTCAACTCTGAGTCCGTCTATATGGAACTTTTCAACCCAGAACATCGCGTTGGCTACTAAGAAGTTTTTAACCTCTTTTCTTCCGTAGTCAAAAATATATGTTCCCCAGTCAGGGTGCTCACCCTTTCTGGGATCGGGATGCTCATACAGCGCCTGCCCGTCGAACTTACCGAGGCAATGCTCGTCTCTCGGGAAGTGTGCGGGTACCCAGTCAAGTATGACCTGTATTCCGCGCTTATGCATCTCATCCACAAAATACATAAAGTCCGTCGGAGAACCGTAACGGCTTGTCGGCGCGTAGTAGCATCCGACCTGATATCCCCAAGATCCGTCAAACGGATACTCGGCGATTCCCATGAGTTCCAAGTGGGTATAACCCATATCCACAAGATAATCACCGATCATCCCGGCAAGCTCTCTGTAATCGAAGTTACCGTTATCGTCGTCCTCGATCTTTTTCTTCCATGAAGCGAGATGCGCTTCATATATCGTCATCGGCTCACGCTCGCGATCAGCTCTTGTCTTGGCATCGCGCTTTTTCATGTAAGCCGAGTCACGCCATTTGTAAGTATCAAGTCTTGTTATCCTTGACGCATTTCCGGGGCGGAGCTCACAGTAGTTTCCATACGGATCCGTCTTGAAGAGCCGGTCGCCCATACGGGTAACTATCTCATATTTATAAACCGCTCCTTCCCAGGTACCCGGGATAAACAGCTCATATATACCGCTCTCTCCGTGAAGCTGCATGTGGTGAAGTCTCTCATCCCACATGTTAAACTCTCCGACCACGCTCACCGCTCTGGCATCCGGCGCCCATACCGCAAAGAGCGTTCCCTCGACACCGTTGATGGTCATCATGTGAGCACCGAGCTTGTCGAATATCCTGTGATGCTTACCCTCACCGAAAACGAAGCAGTCAAAATCGGTTATCTGCTTCGGGAATGAGTACGGGTCTTCGATCTCCACGAAATCATCATCTCCGTACTGCACTCTGAAACGGTATTTTTTAAGGTAATCCTTTTTCTTTGTGATGGCAAATCCGAAAAGGTCCTCGATACCATCGAGACGTACCATCTCTCCGATCTCATTTCCGTCTCCGTCGAGCAACCATACATGCCATGCGCACGGACGATACGCTGTAAAGATCTGGGCCTTTTTTTCCTTGAACTCGTGACATCCGAGGAGATCCTGCGGTGCGTTTATCGTTCCTTCGGAAAGCTCGCGGATCAGTGCGTCATTCGCCCATCCGTTCAGTATATCCTTCATAGAAAGTTTTCCTCCGTATCAGTATATCCCATTCCCTATGACCCTTTTTGATCAACCGAGCGTGTCTAGAAGCGCCTTTACCTGATCTCCGAGCACCGCCGACTTTTTCTCGGCATCATCCATATCACTTCCGACCACTCCGTAATAGAGCTTGATCTTCGGCTCGGTTCCCGATGGCCTTACCGCAAGCCATGCATCATCCTCCATCTCATAGTAGAGAACGTTTGAGTTCGGGATTCCGGTAGGCTTTTTCTGTCCGGTTGCTAGATCACAGATCTCATCCTTCTGATAATCTCTTGTGACCAAAACCTTGTAATCACCAAGCTGCTTCGGCGGGTTGTTTCTCAGTGTCTCCATTATATTTTTGATCTTCTCGAGACCCTCGATACCCTTGTGCGTGATCGAGATCACGTTATCCTTGTAGTAGCCGTACTTGTCATACATATCAGTCATGGCATCCCAAAGCGTTTTGCCATTTGCTTTGAAAAATGCCGCGGCCTCGCAAAGTGCCATCGAAGCGACGATTCCGTCCTTGTCTCTTGCATGCGTACCGATCAGGCATCCGTAGCTCTCCTCAAATCCGAAGAGATACTGTCCCTTTCCGCTTGTCTCCATGCGAAGGATCTCTTTTCCGATCCACTTGAAACCTGTCAGGCACTCGGTAACCTTGATACCGTAGTACTTTGCTATCGCATCGACCATATTGGTCGTAACTATCGTTTTGATGAGCTCGCCGTCAGCCGGAAGACTTCCCTCAACTGCTTTTTTCTGTCCGATCTCATAGTCGGCAAGCAGGCTTCCGCTCATATTTCCGGTCAGGCAGTGATACTCGCCTTTGGCATCCTTTACATATACTCCGAGTCTGTCGGCATCAGGATCCGTAGCGAGAACCAGGTCCGCATCCTTATCCTTTGCCAAAGCCATGGCAAGTTCAAATGCTTCCGCAGCTTCCGGATTCGGGTAGCTAACTGTCGGGAACTCTCCGTCCGGGAGCTCCTGCTCCGGAACAACGAATACATTTTCAAATCCGAGCTCCTTGAGCACACGTCTTACTGGAAGATTTCCTGTACCGTGAAGCGGGGTGTATACGATCTTAAGATCCTTTGCAGTCTGAGCGATCGCCTCGGGATGCAAGACATTTTTCTTTAGCGCCTCGATATATGGATCGTCGATATCCTTTCCGATGACGTTGTAAAGGCCCTTTGCTTTTGCATCATCAACAGATGTAGTCTTTACCGTGGCATAATCGGTAACCGCCTTAACCTCATCCATGATCCCCTTGTCGTGAGGCGGTGTGATCTGGGCACCGTCCTCCCAGTAAACCTTGTAGCCGTTATACTCAGGCGGGTTGTGGCTGGCGGTGATGTTGATACCGGAGATACAACCGAGCTTTCTTACTGCGAATGATAACTCCGGTGTCGGTCTGAGCGACTCAAACACATAAGCCTTTATCCCGTTTGCAGCCAGGCAGCATGCTGCCTCATCCGCAAACTCAGGCGACATTCTTCTGGAGTCAAAGGCGATGGCAACGCCCTTGTCCTGTCCGCCCATCTTGATGATGTAGTTTGCCAGGCCCTGCGTAGCCTTGCGGACCGTATATACATTCATGCGGTTTATACCTGCCCCGATCACTCCGCGAAGTCCCGCGGTACCAAACTCGAGATCGGCATAAAACCTGTCTTTGATCTGTGCATCGTCGTCTGCGATGGAGCGAAGTTCATCCTTCGTTGCCTCATCGAAGTACGGGTTGTCAAGCCATGACTGATAAACCTCTTTGTAGCCCATGATTAAATCCTCCTTGATCGTCACTGATTCTGAGTCTTTAGCTCCGGGAAGGAAAGCGAGGTATCCTGAGAATCGTCTATGATCTCCATGGAATAGCTTTTTGTCTCGTATCCGTCCTTTTGCAGTGTAAGGGTTATCTTGCCGACGCACTTTGTAAATGAGCACGGCGCCACACCCTTGTATGTTCCGTTGATATAAACGCTTGCACCATCCGGTGCAGTGACCGTGATCTTGTGATCAACATCATAGTCAACCGAGGATGGGTTTTCTATGCTTCCGTCATCGTCGGTAACCGACGACTGCGACGACTGATTGTCATCCGGCGGACTGTCATCGTCATTTTTATCATCGACCGTAGCTATCTCCTCCGCCAGGTCTATGCGGAATGACGGCTCCGGATCCTGTACTCTTATCCTGCCGATGTACGGGTTATAGCCCTCAAGTACGACCTTGATCGTATGGATCCCGTAGTAAAGAGCTACCGGCTTGGAATAATCAACCATAGTTCCGTTGATATACAGCTCAGCACCCTCGGGATGAACATGGAAGGTGACTCTTGCCGTCTCGGGAACCTGAGTCATGCTCTCTTTTATATTCAGCTGGGCGACCTTGTTTCTCTCAACCGTCGTCTCTGCCTTTGATGCGAGGTCTCCGTTCTTCATGGAGAGCGTCTGCCTGCCCTCCGGAACCGTGATCAGCATCCCCTCCGTCACGGGAAGTATCGATTCACCCTCGATCACCAATGTCCCACCAACAAAATCTTCATAGTTGACAGGCTCTATATATCCGTGCCCCCTGGTCACAACGACCGAGTAGGCTTTTCCTTCTATTCCTCGGAAGGTCACCCTGTCCATATCGGTGATCTCCATCGGATTGATGTCCTCTTCGCCGGAGCGAACGACCATGTTGTCGGAATACTCATAGTTTACTCCGTCCACGGTCATTATGTGGCTGTCGGCATCTATCGATATCTCACGAGACTCCTCTTCGATGATGTTCTCGGTAGCCTTCATCTTTGAGAGCTTCGAACCGACACCCTCTACATAGAGATCATAAACCTCTCCGATACCAACCTCGCTTATCGACATCTCCAGATCATTTTTCGAGAGAATGGACGTCGCGCTGTCGTAGGTAAATGTCTCCTCAGTCTCGGTGACGGGATTATATATGCTTATCGCCTGAGCTTCGTTATCAACCTCCCTGACCACGCCCGTAAGGTCAGAACCCTTTTCGTAGGTAACCTCACTGTTCGGAGATGCGGCCGGCTTTTTATCAACTTTGCCGCAAGCACAAAGAGCGTATGCGCACAGCATAAAAAATACCGCCCTCATGCACCGGGCGCGCCCGAAACTTGCATCTTTACGCCCGACACCTGCTCTACTCATCTCAGACACCTCATAAACACACGAAAAATCGCGATTTCGCGCCTTTTTTCAAAAGCGCGCAATCACACATCAGATATTATAACACATAATTCCCAAAAATACTAGTCCTATTTATGGTATTTTTGTTCTAAAAATACCTACTCCTTGATATAATCAACAAATCTTCCGAAAGCATCCGAATCGTACACCCACCACTGTCCATCCGAGTAGTGAAAGATCGTAGAGATCTTTAGCTTTCCCTTTTTGACTTTTATCTCGGGAGTATCACCACTGACCACAGTCGAATGCGCCGTGTAGCTTATCTTTGAATCCACCTTGAGCGCATAACAATCATCCATCGATATGGTGGATGCTACCTTGGATTTGAACCCGGTAAAATCAACAAATGTCAGATGCGTCCTCGTGTCCACATGGTCGCGGCGCATCTTGTCGTACCTTTTTTCGAGCCCGTCCCTGCTTCCGGCCTCTATGGCCACCTCTTGTGTAAGAAAATCAAAAGACCTTCTCTGCAGCAGATCCTCATAGATCTTCGGAACGATCCTCTCCACGAGATTTTTCAAAACCTCGGTGCTTCCCTCATCCGGGACCAGCTGATTAGCTTTCACTGTCACCACCGGATCATCTAAATAATCCTTGGCCTCTAGGGTAAACTTTCCCTGATAAGGGTTAAAGCCGTCAAGCTTTACCTCATACTCATGTTCACCCATAAAAATATCCCCGATCTCATAATCCTGCATCCGATCGGACTTTTTGCGAAGCGACTCCGACGAAAGCTTTACTCCGTCCACGGAAAGTTCGGCTCCCACAGGCACACTTATGGCGACCTTGGATGCGATCAGATCGGCGCTGTCTATGCCCCATTTTTTGAAAAAGAACAGATAGTTTTCATCCGTCTTTTTGAGCGTCAGCACCTGCTTAAAATCACTCTCCGTACGACCGATCATGTACGTGACCTGATAGTGGCATACGTCATCGCTCTCATCAAGTCTGACCAGCGAGTATGAAGTGATCTTGTCATAATCCGCGATATCCTTCAGAAGCTTATCCAGGTTATCGGCAGTCACAAAGCGGGTATTTTTCAGATTCAGTGTACGAAATATCCTGCTCGGACTCCCGGCGGTAAAGCTTCTGACATATTCATCAACAACCGAAGTCGCAGAGTTGTTTATCCTTGCGTAAATATATGTTCCGCTAACGAAAAGAGCCGCCAGTACGGCAAGCGTGAACAGAATCTTCACTCCGGTACTGACGTCCCCGTTTTTCTTTTTCATTTGTTTCTTATTTCTCGTCCGCATGTTTCTTGATGATCTCCTCGTAGCGTCGATTTGAAGCGCTCATTTCCATCGCCTCGTCCATGCCCTCGATCTCAAGCTCTCCGGCCAATGCATCAGGATCATCACCCAAAAGGTTATTCAGATCGTCATCAGATAAAAATTCTTCCATTAGTGAATCCTCCTTCCTAAACATCGATTTGATTCTATCACAGTTTCATAAAAACTGCAAGGTTTTCTTTTCGTCCGCATCCTTCGATCTTTACTTTTCGCTGCCCGAAAGATCGAGCAGACGCTCTCTTGTGTTCAGCGACGGATCGTCCATCACGAGCTCCAAAAGCCTTTTAAGCTCGGCGCCGATACCGGGGCCCGGCTCAAAGCCCAACTCATCTATCAATTCCCTGCCGCCGATCGCAAGATCAGCTACCGTAACCGCGTCCGACGCAGCGCATATCCTGTCATACATCTCCATACCGGACTTTAGCGCATCGAGCTTTTCTTCCCTTTTATACTCACTCTGCGCCAGCACATCGGCTTTTTGAAGGATAAAAAGTAACGGCATCCTCTCTCTTCCGACCTTACCTACAAGCCTTCTCATACCGGCGATCTTTACATCCTTGTATCTTGCATCGTGAAACCTTACCAGGCACTTCACGAGACTGACAGTATCATTATCAAACTTAAGGCGTCTAAGTATCTGTCCGGCCAAAAGTTCTCCGCGCACATCGTGTCCGTGGAAATGATCGATCCCGGCTTCATCCGTCGTTTTGCATACCGGCTTTGCGACATCATGCAAAATCGCCGCATAAGCCAGTGCCGTGTGAGTTTTTTTATCGACGTACTCGCCGTTTTTATTCATTTTATTTATCTCTTTATTTACAAGCTCCACCACACGGATGCTGTGCTCGCCGACATTATAGCAGTGGTGGGGATTGTTTTGAGGAGTCGAGTTCATCATATCAAACTCTTTTAAAAAATACCCCGACAAACCGGTCTCATATGTAAGCACCAGCCTGTCAGCACCATCGGAGATCAAAAGCTTTGAAAGCTCGGTTCTTATCCTCTCTGCACTGACATTCACGATAGTACCGGAAAGCCTTTTTATCGCATCAAAAGTTGCGAGATCAAGCTCAAACCCGAGCTGGCCGGCAAACCTGATGCCTCTGAGCATACGAAGCGCATCCTCATCAAATCTCTCGTTTGGATCTCCCACGCACCGGATACAACCCTTTTCAAGGTCGCTCCTTCCTCCAAAGAGGTCCACGAAGCCCGCCTCATCACTGTACGCCATCGCATTTATGGTGAAATCCCTGCGCTTTAAATCCTCTTCAAGACTCGGAGTAAAAACAACCTCCTTCGGATGTCTGTGATCCTCATACACACCGTCCATGCGGTAGGTAGTTACCTCATATCCCTCGCTTCCGACAAGGACAGTAACCGTACCGTGCTCGATCCCTGTATCCACCGTCCTTCTGAAAAGCTTCTTCACCTCAGAAGGCTTCGCGGACGTAGTGATATCCCAATCCTCAGGGGTTCTCTCCAAAAGCATATCGCGCACGCAACCACCCACGATGAAAGCCTCATAACCGTGGTTTTTCAGCGTATCGATTATGGATCTCGCACCATCGGGCATTTTCATGAAAAAACTACCTCGTATATCCTTACTTGTTCAGCGTAACCTTGCTGTGGAAACGTTTGAAAAGACCTTTCTTTTCCGGCGGTGCTTCAAGCACACCACGTCCGATAACATCCATGATATAGATTCCGCTGATCTTCACCTTGAGATTTTTCTTTACGGGAAGCTGCGGAAACAGCTTCTCATCACACATAAGGGTCATGATCTTCGGTCCTATCTTTGCCTTTACGATGGGCACCTTAGATCTTCTGAGGTACTTAGGCGTGTTCTCGATAACGACTGCGGGAAGTCCCGACTCCTTCAACTTCATCCTCTTCTTATCGATAACAAGTATCGATGCCGTCTGAGAAGCAGCCTCCATCTGTACCTGGCTCTCCTCCTGTCTTTTCTGAAGCTTTTTGCCCACGAAATACAGTACGATGACTCCTACCAAAAGTACCGCAATGATCACGAGCATTACGATCAAAAATACTTTCATGCTTCTTTCTCCTTTGCTTTATTGTACATATCCTGAATAATACCTCTTGTGTATTCACCCAAATGTTTTTGATCCTCTTTATCAAGCTGATCAGGATAGATCGGATCACCAAACTCAATTCTTATCTTTCCTCTATGAACCCAGGGCAAGTGTTTTTCCAGTATATCCTCGGTCCCGGTAAACACCACCGGAACAATCGGAACCTTTCCTTTCGTGGCTATCTTCATACTACCCTCGTGAAAAGGTAAAAGCTCATCTGTAGCATTTCTTGTCCCCTCCGGAGAGATATAAACGGAGTAGTTGTTTTTGACAAGCTCGATAGCTTCAAGTATGGTTTGCAGATTCTGTTTTATATTTCCTCTGTCCATAAAAAGGCAGTTTAAAAAATACATCCACTGCGCGATACAAAAGAACTTTTTTAATTCTATCTTCGAGATAAAAGCAGTCTGATTCGGGACCGCCGTATACATAAGTATTATGTCATAAAAACTGCGGTGATTTGCTGCGTACATAACCGCGGTATCGCGGGGTATTTTTTCACGACCGACGATCTGTCTTTTACATCCCGATATGAGCATGCACAGCCTGAACGCAAGCCATACAACCTTTTGCGAGAACACCGCCGCCGCTCGTTTACTTATCGGTCTTACTATTATCAATAATATAAATTGCAGAGGCAGCGACAGTATACAAACGATTATATATACCAGAAAAAGAATTATACTTCTCAATTCAGGTCGTTCCTCCATTCCTTGTTTTCTTTGTTCATACTTACATTATAAAACTCTTCCAAAGTAAGATTATTTTTATATAAATATTTGGCTCTGTTCAGTCCCACATATCTGAGATGCCAGGGCTCATAATTATATCCTGTTATCTTTTGTTTTCCTTTCGGATAGCGGATGATAAATCCGTATTTATAACAGTTTTTTTCAATCCACTTTCCTGCTTTTGTTCCTGCAAATCTCGGTTCCAAAGCATTGAATATTTCGGGAGATGAAACATCTATCGCAAGTCCGGTCTGATGCTCACTTGATCCCGGTATCGCACAGTATTTGTCTGCATGTTCTTTACCGTGATCCTTTGCACTTTGCTTAAAAACTTCCTTCTGTCTTGCATAGGATCTGTAACCGGAAACTCCTGTTATAGTTATCTTTTTTTTCGCCGCATCGGATATCATTTTTTCGATCTGATCAGCCGCCTCTTTTCGCAGATCATTTTTCTCTGACACAACCTCTGTATCAAACTTTATTTTTACTTTTTTCAGATTCTCCGGAATATATGTTTCCGGCAACAAAAATGCTCTGTTTACGAGCACTGTTATACTCTCCGGTATAGTGTCAAGCGGGACATTCTTACTGGGATCGAGGATCGTCGAGATATCCTTGGGAAGAAGCTCCTCCTCTTCATCTGCAGATCCGGATACGGCCCCACCTGATGCAGCACCTCCGGATACGGAACGCATCCCCAAAGGAAGCGGTCTTGTGGCATCCTCAAACTCCTTCGGCTTTGACCAATCGGTAACCCAATAATACCCGAGCACGCCGAGCACTATCAGTATTATGACCGTCAGAGTTATACGATTCATGTGTAGTTATCCTCACTTCGATGCATCCTTAAAAATCGAGCTCCGGAAAGGGTTAAGCGCAAATAAAAGACCTATTCCCAAAATGCCACATGATATAAGCTCTCCGGCTCCGACAGTAGCCATCATAAACGGGATTGAATCCGGCACGTCATATGCGAAACGCAGAACCCATGGAACTATGATCATATTTGAAAGGATGGGCGGTATCGGCACTAAAAACTTATGCTTTCTGAGTGCATATGAACCGAGCGCTCCCAAAAGCGTCGCAAGCGTTCCGAATATAATGTCGGGCAACACGCATCCTGTCAGCCAATTTGACAAAAGGCACCCAATAACAAGCCCCGGGATAGCCGCGGGTGTAAAATACGGGAGTATAGTCAAAGCCTCGGATATACGCACCTGTATCACTCCGCTTGCAAGCCCAAACGCGTTTGAGGCGAAGGTAAGCACCACATACAGGGCTGCCACCATCGCCGCAAGTGTAATTCTGTAAATATTCGTTGATGTTTTTGTGTTCATTTACTTAGTATCCTTTAATCAGTTCTTTTATCTCCCCAGAAAAACAGGGCAACCGTACCCGGACCGGAATGACTTCCGATAGTCGCTCCGATCGGGAATATTTTTATGGGTGAAGCGAGCTTTGGAAATTTCTGCTCGATAAGCGACGCCAATTCCTTAGCATCCTCCTCACAGCAGCTGTGAGAGATAAATACGGTATCGCTGTAATCCTTTCCGTCAAAAGCATGCTCTACCATCTTCTCGGCAGTTTTTTTGATAACTCTTTTCTTGGTCCTTACTTTTTCTCTGGGGATGAGTCGTCCCTCAAAATCCACATTCAGCAGAGGGCAAATATTCAGCATGGTTCCTATGGCTCCGGCTGTTTTTGACACCCTTCCTCCTCTGATATAATAAGTAAGATCCGTGGAGAAAAACCAGTGATGTACATTTAACTTGTTTTCCTCTCCCCAGTTATAGACCTCATCTATGTCGATACCCGCATCGCGCATATCGGCAAGCTTGTCAACAAGAAGTCCGAATCCGCTTGATGCTCCGAGTGAATCCATCACATAGATCTTCCTGTCCGGATACTCCTCCTCGACGATCTCCTTTGCAACCATTGCAGAGTTATATGTACCGGTGATCCCGCTGGACAAGGTCACATGGAGCAGATCCTGACCTTCTGAAAGAATCCCTCTGAAAAAATCGGTGTACTCCGCGATCGAAACCTGCGATGTCTTGGTCTGAGCACCCTCATCCATCCTTCTGAAAAGCTCTTCGGGCGGTATAGTTTTTCCCAGATCATCAAGATGATCCACACCGTCAAGCTCATAATGGAAGCACAGATACTGGATATCTCTTTCCTTGAAATACTCCTCCGACAGATCCGCTGCCGAACAACAACTTAACTGGAAATCGCTCATAAAACCTCCTGTGACGAGCACTTGTGCAAGTCACCGCACAAAACTCGATTTACTAGCAGATCAGAACTTGCGTGTGATCTGATTCTTGCCGGTTGTCTTTGCCAGATATAATAGGTCATCCACCTGATGCAGTGCATATCTCGGACGCATACCGTTGCATCTGTCCACACCGCCGCTGATGGTAACCCTGAATTCGGGGTTCTCGAAAAACCTGAGCTTTTCTATCTTCTGTCTTATCTTCTCGGCACGCGCATATGATACCTCGAAATCATCATCATGAAAAACAGCTACGAACTCCTGACCGCCGTATCTCGCAGCGATCTCTCCGTCTTCAATGTCACCTACCTCATCATTTAAGCAGTTCGCAACCTCACATAAAACCTTATCTCCAAAAACATGCCCATATGTATCATTGGCCTGTTTGAACTCGTCAATATCAAAAATAAACAAACAATAAAGATCATTTTGCTCCGCTCTCATCACCTTTTCCTCAAGTACGCGGAACAACTCTCTTCGATTATATACCCCAGTGAGCTCATCATGGATCGTCATCGACTCAAGCTTCTTGACAAGCTCCTCGTTCTCTTCATTTTTCTCGTCATAAGCCTTGACCGTAAGGCTCGCAACAAGATAGATGCAAAATGCATTCAGTATAAATGATGCCAGCATATCAAAGTAAAAAGCATCATCGGACATCGGTGTAACCCACTCCGGGAAAAACACATAAGAAGCAACAACTGTCGCTGACAGCATCACCAAAGACAGCAGGTAGATTATTAACCTTGTCCTTTTTTTTGATATCGTCGGAACTGTCAGGTACAGTCCCGAAATAAAATATGTGATCATTCCGCTCTTTATCCCTCCGCAGAAGAAAAATGCCACGGGGAGCAAAATAAAGTTGAGCAGTATACACAAAAGAATATGACAGATCGCTTCCTTATCAAAAATAAAGGCAACCACAGTAAGCGCGATGATCACAATAAGACAAGCAAGAGTCGACAGGATCGCTCCCGCACCAAGCCCTTCTAGTACAGTGTTAATGATGGAGAGGATCGTCGTGATCACTCCCACCGCCAAAACTATCATAAACACGCGAGAATCAAGCGGCTTATTCTTCATAAAATGCTTGTGTTTTTCATAGATGGCCTTCATCTGTCACATTATCCCTTTTCTAAAATTAGGGACGCCCTGCCTGCAGGTGCATCCGGACTGCGTATCGCATCCGGACGCACATACAGACATCAGTCGTCCCGGATTATTTTTAAGAATTATAACTGCGGACCTGCAGATACAAGTGCCTTACCGGCATCATTACCTGTGTACTTAGCGAAGTTCTTGATAAATCTTTCAGCAAGATCCTTTGCCTTTGTATCCCATTCTGACGGATCAGCATATGTATCACGCGGATCAAGGATACCTGTATCAACTCCCGGAAGAGATGTCGGAACTTCAAAGTTGAAGATCGGAATAGTCTTTGTCTCAGCCTTAAGAACATCTCCGCTCAGGATCGCATCGATGATACCACGTGTATCCTTGATGGAGATACGTTTTCCTGTTCCGTTCCATCCTGTATTTACGAGATATGCCTTTGCGCCGCTCTTGTTCATCTTCTTTACGAGCTCCTCACCGTATTTTGTAGGATGAAGCTCCAAGAATGCCTGACCAAAGCAAGCTGAGAAGGTCGGTGTCGGCTCGGTGATACCACGCTCGGTACCGGCAAGCTTAGCGGTAAATCCGCTCAGGAAGTAATACTGTGTCTGCTCCGGTGTAAGGATGGATACCGGCGGAAGAACTCCGAACGCATCTGCAGAAAGGAAGATAACATTATCTGCAGCAGGACCTGCCGAAACAGGGTTAACATTCAGTACGATCTTCTCGATATGATCGATCGGATATGAAACACGCGTATTCTCTGTTACGCTCTTGTCAGCGAAATCAATTTTTCCGTTTGCATCTACGGTTACGTTCTCAAGAAGAGCGTTTCTCTTGATAGCATTGTAGATATCCGGCTCTGACTCTTTGTCAAGGTTGATAACCTTTGCATAACAACCACCCTCAAAGTTGAAGACTCCGTTATCATCCCATCCGTGCTCGTCATCACCGATAAGCAGACGCTTAGGATCTGTTGAAAGTGTAGTCTTACCTGTACCTGAAAGTCCGAAGAAGATCGCGGTATTTTTACCCTGCATATCTGTGTTTGCAGAGCAGTGCATAGCTGCGATACCCTTCAGAGGCAGGTAGTAGTTCATCATTGAGAAGATACCCTTCTTCATCTCGCCGCCGTACCATGTGTTGATGATAACCTGCTCGCGTGATGTGATGTTGAATACAACTGCGGTCTCTGAGTTCAGACCAAGCTCTTTATAATTCTCAACCTTAGCCTTTGATGCGTTGTATACAACAAAGTCAGGCTCATATGTCTTTAACTCTTCCTCAGTAGGCTGAATAAACATGTTCTTTATGAAGTGTGCCTGCCAAGCTACCTCCATGATGAAGCGAACAGCCATACGTGTGTCCTTGTTTGCTCCGCAGTATGCATCAACTACATAAAGCTTTTTGCCAGAGAGCTCCTTTTTAGCGATATCCTTTACTGCCTCCCAGCACTCCTGAGAAGCAACATGGTTATCGTTCGGATACTCATCGGATGTCCACCATACAGTGTCCTTTGAGTTCTCGTCCATAACGATAAACTTATCCTTCGGGGAACGACCGGTATAGATACCTGTCATAACGTTGACCGCACCAAGCTCTGTCTCAACTCCCTTGTCATAACCCTCGAGTGACGGATCCATCTCGTCCTTGTACAGATCCTCATACGAAGGATTGTGAATGATCTCTTTGACATCTGTGATGCCGTACTTGCTTAAATCGATTGCCATAGTTTATACCTTACCTTTCTATAATATTGTTTGATTTTGAAAATTAAACCATTCTACATTATAGACGAAGCCCCCGACTTTGTCAACCTTTTGACACAAAAAAGGGACACGGATCGCTCTCGTGTCCCTTCTTATGTTTATTTACCCCGGGTTAGGCTGCGCTTTTTTTCCTGATCTTTAAGGTCGATCCCTGCGGACGCTGCATTGAAACAAATGCCGTCACAAGGATGAGCGCCACCAAAAATCCTACCTCGATCAGCATCCCCATCCAGACATCTCCCATCGTACCCGACTGGTTTCCGCTTAAGATATCATTCACCTTTTCATACCAGTAAGCCGGGAGGAACTTCGCTGCCTTCAAAACTCCCTCGCTGAGCATGGTCTGCGGTACGAACACTCCGCAAAGGAAGCACATCCCGAGTCCTACACACTGCGTGATCATGCTCACAACATTTTCCGAAGGCGAGAAGCTCGCTATCAGTATCGCAAGCGCCGCTGAGATCAGTCCGAATATGAACGAGTTCAGCACTGCGATCCAGCAGTTTGTGCCTCTAAAGATCCCGCCGTACATCACCATAGCTCCGATCATGAATAAAAGCCATATAGCCAGAACAAGCACTGTGCTTCCCGCAAACACCTGGCCCGTAAAGCTTTTCATATTGGTGCTCGAGCAATTCATGCGGTATCTCTGATCCTTTTTCCTCATCACCAAGAGGACCGGACAAAGTACATTTATAAGAACCGAAATCAGTACATACGGCATATAACGAAATACAAAGGAAAAATCATCCGGATAGTTTTCATCCTTCACCTGACCGCTATCAAACTCAGCAAAGCTAACCTCGGCCTTTTTATCTATCCTCTCCTGTGTTTTTTTGATCGCTCCGGCAGTATCATTTCCACCTGCCACATAAGAGCGTACCATACGTACATACTCATCCAGATACTGCTCCATCATAGCAGTCGCATATGAATCATGAAGGTGATAAGTCTCAAAAAGCGGCTCTTTCACGGCATCCTTATCAGTGTCCGAAATCCTTTCGCCGTATCCCTTTTTGATCGTGAGTGTATAGTCGATCTGCTCATAGTACATCGCATCAAGGATAAGCTTCGGATCATTTTTAATATCCTTTATCTCATTATTCTTTGCGATGTGCTCGACAAGGCTTTTACTCTCAGCGCTCCCATCCTCATCAAACACCGCTATCTTAAGTTCGGTCTCCTTGAAGCTGAGCTGACTCGAGCCCGCCTGCGAAATAGGAAAACATATCGCGAAAAATACAATCACATAGATCAGTCCGCTCGGAAGCTTTGACTTTGCTATTTTGAAAAAAAGATTAAAGACTCGCATATTTACGCCTCCTTGTCAAAACAAATCCGCCTGCTGCAAATGCAAATGCCAAGCCTGCCATCGTCAAAAGCTTTATGAAGAAACGGCTCAGATCCGCATCCACGTTCAGATAGTAAAGAGCATCACATACGATCGCTGCCGGATTCAGATCATTGAGTAGTGGCACATTTAGCTCGATGATTCCTTTTATATCTCCCATCATGAGTCCGCTTAAAAAGCAGCAGAGCATCGACACACTCATCACTATACCAACCTTTGTCGACTGCGACCATGTCGATATCGACCCTACGCAAAATCCCATCGAGACACCCATCAGTCCACCGACAATGCCTCCCAGATATACAAGCGGAAGCCTGGAACCGAAATCAACGCCTAACACCAATGCTTCATATGATATCCCGATGATTATACAAGCCCCGTGTGCGATATAGCTTCCCACAAGCCCGGCTGCCAGGGTGATACTTTTGGGCGTAGGTGAACAGTTTCTTCTCGCACCGAGATTGGAGAGGTTCGCCTGGTTCTGCGCAGCTATATGCAGTCCAGTCACCGATCCGAACATCGCGATCATCGCTATAAGATTATACATATAAGATGTAAAGGGATCCGTATTTCCTTCCGTTATCGGCCTGTCCGTACGAGTCGTCATATCCTGTGTAAGCACATCCGTCACGGAGCTGATATCCATCGGATTTTTTTCTATGGCATCTCTTACTATCGACTCCTGAGCCATATAATTCTCAGTAAACTTTTTGAGAATAGTCTGCTCGATACCGTTGGTTTTGATCTTCAGTGAAAGCTTGGTATCCATAGACGGAACACCGACTGCATCTATCATTTTTCCGAAGAAACTAAACGACTTGTCACTCTCTTCTTTTTTCGTATCAGTATCGACATAAATAATACCTTTTACTTCATCATTTTCAAGAGCCTTCATCGCATCTGCTTCGCTCATATAAGTGACCTTCAGAAGCGGAGCATCACTCTTTTCTATGTCATCTACTATTGAGTGAAAAATATCATTTTTTTCATTTTCAACAACCGCTGTCGGAATAGAATTAAACAGTGTATCATTTGTATATATATTACCGAAAGCGATCTTGAAAAGTGATCCGAGCACCACCGGGAAGATCATCATCCATATGATCAGATCCTTGACCCGAAGTGATACCATAAGCTCGTATTTCAGATTATGTAAAAACATATGCATCGTCCTTTCGTTATGCTATACGGTTCTCAGCGTTTTTTCTTTTTCCCCTTGGTATCATCGGTTTCTTCTTCACTCTCATTTTTATCTCTGAGCTCTTTACCGGTAATCTCCAAGAATACATCATTCAGTGTCGGAAGCTCAGTATACACTCTTCCGAAGTGGATATCCTTCTCCTGAAGTACTCCGAGCATCCTCATCAGGTTGTGCTTGCCTCCGGAGCAACGAATAGTTAGCTTTTCGTCCTCATATGTGACCTCATATACGTGCGGAAGCTCTCGCATCTCTTCGATCACGGCCTCGGAAAGCTCAGCCGCCTCGATTGAGACCGTCTCGGTATTTTTGATCATGCGTTTGAGTTCATCCTTGGTTCCCTCGGCGATCTTTTTACCCTTGTCCATGATGGCTATCCTGGTACAGATCTGCTCAACCTCTTCCATATAATGAGTGGTATATATAACAGTTGCACCGGCCTTATTCAGTTCCACGATACCCTCAAGTATTCTGTTTCTGCTCTGAGGGTCGACCGCGACTGTAGGCTCATCAAGTATGATCAGCTTTGGCTTGTGTGCGATACCGCAGGCGATGTTTAAGCGCCTGAGCAAACCGCCTGAGAGTTTTTTCGGTCTGAACTTTTTGAAATCCTGAAGTCCCACAAACTCGATCGCCTCCTCGACATACTGTTTTCTTTGTGCCTTATCTTTTATATAAAGCCCGCAGAAGCAATCGATATTCTCATATACCGTAAGCTCATCAAAAACTGCGACGTTCTGCATAATGATCCCGATATTTCTTTTTATATCGTAGCTTGTCGGAGTCATCGGCTTGCCAAAGACTTCGATATCGCCCTTGTCGTAGGCAAGGAGTGACAAAAGGCAGCTGATCGTCGTCGTTTTTCCGGATCCGTTCGGCCCGAGAAGTCCGAATATCTCCCCCTCCTTTATCTCAAGACTGAAGTGATCAAGAGCGATCAGCTCCGAATATCTTTTTACCAGATTATCAATCTTTACTACCGTGTTTTCCATCGTTAATCCATCCTTTCGTTTATATGATCGCAAAACATGGTTTTGTTTGATTACACGCTTATTATAGATAACCACACACTGTCTTACAAGTGTACACTGTCAGAATCTGATATGACAAATGTCACACTCAAAATGCATCCTGTCAAAAAACTGTTGTAAATTCCCCATATAAATGGTAAAATAAGGTTTGTAACATTATTACTCTTTTATATATGGAGGTAACACACTATGAAGAAGGGAACGAAAAAACTTTTAGCAGCTACACTTGCTGTCGCTCTCGCATTTCCGGTAGTATCCGCCACAAATGCTGATGCAGCGACAAAGAAACCCAAACTTTCACCGGATGGCGCTACCATCTACAAAGACAAGACAAAGACCTTTACAATTAAAAATGTCAAGAAGGCCAACGTAAAAAGCCTTTCCGTAAAGGTTTGGAACAAGAATGTAGTAAAGCTTCAGAAAAAGATCCTTACCAAGAAAAAGGTTGGATTTGTACTGAAGGGAGTAGGCGGAGGCATCTCAAACGTTACCGTTACTTTGAAACTCAAGAAGAAAATCGCAGGCAAAAAGACATACACGTTCGATATGAATGTATGTGCCGGAATCAAGGATGCCCCACAATGCGCTCTCAAAGACGCACTCTCAGACAATCATTTGTTAGCAGCCATCTTTAAAAATGGCGAGGCTGCTCCTGAGGGACAGACAGATAACATTCTTACAGTCGACGTATTCGATTTAGATGATATTGGCTCCAGAAACCTCATCTATCAGTGGTATGACGAGAACGGAAAAGAGATTGAGCCCGTGTTCAATCATGACGCATACCGTCCGGATACTGTTACGGATGCTGATTTTGTCGAGCATTCATACACTGCAAAGGTCACAAACAATCTTTCACAGAAATCATTCGATACAACTATAAAGACGGTACGTATCGTATCTCAGAAATATGTTGATGAGGCTAAAGCAGGTCTGGCTGAGTTCATCAAAAAGTATCCTTATGATTCACTTGATAAGCTCCCGACAGATGCCGAGGCTGCAAAAACCTATGTAAAGGATTTTGTGACCTACAATGACAAGCTCGCAAATGCTCTTGGAATGACCGATGTATTCGTTTCTCAGGTAAAGAACATGATCAAAGAGGCTTTGTCGGATCCGGATTCTGCATCGGATTTGGAGCAGGGACTCGGCGACTACTACGAAATGCTCAATAAAGCATTTATGAATGTAGGAGCATATATCGGAATCTCCGATAAGGAAGTATCGGATTATATTACACACCTCAGATTGATTGTTAATAAATCTGTCAGTGATCCGAATTATATCATCCCTGACAAAAACTGATCTAAACACGTAAAATACGTAAAAAATCGAGGACACGGTAATCTCCCGTGTCCTCTTTTTTTTGCAAAAACACTTGACATTTTTGATTTGTAGTGTTAGAATACCAAACGGTCAAAAAACAAAAGAGGAGTCGGGGCATAGACCCCCGCACGAAAGGAGACAGGTATTATGAAAAGAATCGCAAAAATGGCAGCAATGCTGGCAATGGCTGTAGCAATGTGCTTCACACTCGTAGGTTGTGGCGCTATCAGCTTGGACGAGATCAAAGGTGATTGGACACTTGACACTGTTAATGGTCAGTCTGTAGCAGATTACGCAGCTTCACTCGGTGTTGAGCCGGGACAGGCCACAACAAACCTCACTATCAAAGATGGCAACAAGCTTGTATCTACCAACGCTGCAACAAGTGAAGAGTTTGATATCGAGCTTAAGAGTGACGGTTTTGAGATTTTGCAGCCGGGTAAGAAGGACGTATTCATGTCAGTAAAATATGACAAGGATAAGCAGACACTTACATACACCATCAAAGATCCTACCGGAAAAGAGCTTACACAGGTATTCAAGAAGGGTACTGCAGAGATCACTCCGGCTACCGGTGCTGCTCCTGCTGCTGACGATCAGGCTGCTACAGATGATCAGGCCGCTACAGATGATCAGGCTACTACAGACGATCAGGCAACTGATGACTCAGCAGAAACTACAGAGGACGAAGGCACTGAGGATGAAGGCACTGAGGATGAAGCAACAGACGAAGGTGCTGAGGAAGAGGAAGCTGAGTAATCATTGCTCTTACATGCGAAAAACAAAAGGACACGGTAAGCTCCGTGTCCTTTTTCTTTATGCAGTCATATGAACCTTTTCATCCGGTATATACTCTATAAGCATCTTTTCAAGTGCGTTTCTGTCTATCGGTTTGGTAAGATAATCGGAAAACCCTTCAGCAATGTATTTTTCTCGCGCACCCACAACCGCGTCCGCCGTCAGGCAGATAACCGGAGTGTCTTTGTTTATGCCTCCCTGCTCACGTATCAATGAAAGCGCCTGCGATCCGTCCATCTTTGGCATTTTTTGATCCATAAAGATAATGTCATACGGCGTGTCCTTGGCAAGTTCTATTGACTCAGCTCCGCTCTCGGCTGTATCGATCATTATCTTTGTATACTTCAAAAGGCCTTTAACCACGGACAGATTGAGCTTCGTATCATCGACTACCAGTATCCTTGCATCCGGAGCTTCAAACCCATCCTCATAGGCTTTGGTCCTTGCCATTTCCTTTTCAAACTTTTCCTTGAAGTCACCCACGGGCTCAGGTGATACGATCTTTTGTGGGATCGTGATCGTAAATGTGGAACCGATTCCGTACTTACTCATCACGGAAACCTTTCCACCCATCATCTCAAGGAGATTTTGCGTTATCGCAAGACCAAGTCCTGTACCCTCCACAGTTTTATTCTGCTCGAGATCAACCCTCTCAAATCTTTTAAAGAGCTTTTCCATATCCTCTTCACGTATACCGATACCTGTGTCGGAAACCTCAAAGACGAGGTTGATCCAGTACCCGTTCTGCGAATCGATCTCTTTTTTTCCTCGAACACTCAGCTTAACAAATCCATCCTCAGTATACTTGACAGCATTGTTCAGGATGTTTATCACAGACTGACGAACATGTATCTCGTCTCCGTAAAGACCATCCGGAAGTGATTTATCCACATCGACGATAAACTTGAGGTTTTTCGCTTTAGCACGGAAATATATCATATTACTTACATCATTAAGCACTGAACTGAGCTTGTAATCTCCGTCGATAACCTCCATCTTTCCTGCTTCTATTTTTGAAAAATCAAGGATATCATTGATGATGGAAAGAAGATTGTTTCCCGCACTCTCTATATTTCCCGAATAGTTACAGATATCAACAAAGGTCTCATGCAGTCTGTCGGGATCGGAGGGCATTTTATCTCTGACGCGCAGTCCTTCACGCAGGATCATCTCGTTCATCCCGAGCACGGCATTTATCGGGGTACGTATCTCATGAGACATACTTGCAAGGAAATCACTCTTTGCGATATTTGACTTTTCCGCGATTATCTTCTCTTCTTTAAGTCTGGCATTTTCGAGTGTTTTATGAGCAAAGTTTACTATAAAGATCATCGCGATCGAAAAAGCAACAAGTATTGAAGAGAAGGTAAAGAGTTCGATATGAACGATCGAGTATACCGTAGAATTGATATCTCCTGTTATAGAACTGTCGATGGTATCACGAAACTGCATACCTATAAAACAACCGCTCAAACATATTCCCACCGCAAACACGATGTAAAGTGGCTTAAAAATATGCCCCATTCGCTGAGTGGAGGTTCTGGTACGTTCGAAAAACTTTCCGCCGTCCATTTTTATTACGGCCCACGGAAGAGTTATCATAGAGGCAAACAATAACAGATTTGCATAGTTATACGGGTCAAGCCACTCATTCGGCCAATCGTAGCAGCTGCTTGTCCACATAGCATATTCAAATACAGTATAGAAAAACAGTACAAATCCGACGTATGGTTTTTTTGCCCCGTTCTTTTTATTTTTTAGATAATATATGATATTATTCAGACTCAGAACTATTACAACTGTGCTTAAAAAGCACTGCCAGATATTATTGAAAAGCCCGCCGAATTGGATATAGATAGTAAACTGATATGCAGTGAGCGGAACCGGTAAAAGACTCAGAATGGAAAAGAAACGCTTTTCACCATCGGCTCTTATATGAAGTAAAAGAAGAATAAGTGGGAAAAAGCTCAGATTGTCTCCGACATAAGCCAGGAAAGAGGAAACGTTCGGATCATCTCCGATGATGAGTACGTACGCTCCCCAATAATAACAGCTCAAAAGCATGCAGAGCAAAAACATGGTCACATAGACCCACGACCGTCGCGGCTTGTCTATATAACGAAACAGACAGATAACCAATCCGATCAGGACTGCTACGATACTGTAAACATTTCCAATCTGATCAAAAATCATATGACCACCTATACCCCTTTAATACAACCCAATTACAACGATCTTTGCGCAGATGCTTCTACTGGATGCTTCCCAAAAACTGCTTCGTCCTCTCCTGCTTAGGATGGTTAAACACCTCGTCGGGAGTCCCCTCCTCGAGAACAAGTCCGTTGTCCATAAAGATCACATGATCTGATACATCACGCGCAAAGCTCATCTCATGCGTGACTATGATCATCGTCATCTTCTGGTCAGCGAGTTCCCTGATGACCCTCAGGACTTCACCGGTAAGCTCAGGATCGAGTGCTGAGGTGGGCTCATCAAAGCAAAGGATATCCGGCTTTAAGGCAAGCGCTCTGGCGATAGCCACTCTCTGGCACTGGCCTCCCGAAAGCTGATGAGGGTAGTTTTCCATACGATCGGAAAGCCCCATCTGATCGAGAAGTTCCTCTGCTTCTTTTTGTATCTCCTCCAGATACTCCTTTTTTCTCTCCTTGTAATCAGGCTCATCCTGTACCTGAAGCTTTCTTGCAAGCATCACGTTTCCGAGAGCACTGTACTGCGGAAAAAGATTAAACGACTGAAAAACAAGTCCGAAATGGAGCCTGTTCACTCTCATCACGGATTCTTTTTTATAGCTTTCATCCTTCGCATCAAAGATGGTTTTTCCGGCGACTTTTATGACTCCGTGATCGGGAGTCTCTAAAAAGTTCAGGCAGCGCAAAAGCGTCGTTTTGCCGCTTCCGGAAGAACCGATGATCGATAAGACCTCGCTTTTTTCCAGCCGAAAATTGATATCGTTTAAAACCTCTGTTTTGTCGAAGGTCTTAGCTAAGTTTTCAACTTCTAATAAACTCATAGATTACCTTTCTACCGCGCCGGACGCGATCGGTCCGGGCTATCTAAAATATCCGAGCTTCTTCTCGGCTTTACCTAAAAGGACCGTAAGCAATCCGTTAAAAATAAGATAGTAAAGTGCCGAGAAAAACAGCGGCCAGATCGCACCCGATATTCCCTGTGATCCCTTCATGAATGCCTGTCCTGCCCAGATGACCTCCTGCAAAGCGATGATACGTGCTAAGGAAGTATCCTTAACAAGCGTCAGTATCTCGTTTGACATCGGCGGAAGGATACGCTTTACCATCTGTAAAAGCTTTACCTTAAAGAAGATCTGTCTTTTACTCATACCGAGTACAAGTCCGGCTTCCTCCTGTCCGACCGGGATACCCTCTATACCGCCTCTGAATATCTCCGAAAAGTAGCATGCATAATTGATGATAAAGGCAACAGATGATGCTAAAAATCGACCGATCTCATCGCCACCCCAGACAGGGTTGTGTAAAACCAGTCCGGGGAAGTAATATATGATCAGAAGCTGGATCATGAGCGGCGTACCGCGAACCACCCATATGATTATCTTTAGTACACCTCGTAAAGGAGCGATCCTTGAACGAGTACCGAGTGATATCAAAAGACCGAGCGGGATCGCACCGATAAGGGTTACCACAAACAGCTTGAGCGTCTGCAAAAAGCCGATATTTAGCGAGTTCAGCACGACCGGCAACTGGTCAAAAAAAGTATCCATAATACCTCCGTATCGAGCTATATGCTCGACATTTTTCCACTATTAAGGCGATTGTTTAAGCCTTTAGTGTTTTATTTCTGCTCGATCAAAGAATCTCCGATCTTGTACTTGTCAGCGATTTCCTTCATCGATCCGTCAGAGTAGCTGTCCTTGAAAAACTGGTTCAACTCAGCAACAAGGTCAGAACCCTTGCGGAAGCCTACTCCGTATTTTTCATCATTCAGTCTTACGGTGTAGGTCAGGTTCTCGTAGCTTGTACCCGGTCCTATCATGGCAGCAGCCATAAGGTAGTCAATGATAGCACCATCTGATGTACCTGATGCAACCTCCATAAGAGCGGATGCCTGATCCTTTACAGAAGTTACCTGAAGACCGTGGCTGTTTGCCTCTGACTCACCGGCACTACCGGCCTCTACAGCAAACTTCAAATCCTTGATGGATGCTTCATCCTTGTACTGATCAGCCTTATCAGCCGGAACTACGACTACCTGAGAGTTGTTGAAATACTCATTTGAGCAGTCCATGGCACTCTTAACCTCATCGGTAAGAGTCATACCGTTCCATACACAGTCGATGCTTCCCGAATCAAGCTCAAGCGCTTTGTTATCCCAATCGATCTCCGAGAACTCGACACTCACACCGAGCTTCTCTGCAAACTTAGTTGCCATATCAGCATCGAATCCGATCCAGTTTCCTGCATCATCCTTGTAATCCATAGGCTCAAACTCGGTCATACCCACGACGAGCTTTCCTTTTTCCTTGATCTTTGCCGTATCGCTGTCGGAATCCCCGCAGCCTACAAGTGACATACACATAACCAACGTGAGCATAAGTACGATAATCTTTTTCATTTTTGGAATCTCCTCCTACTTATTTATATAATAAAGCCTAAAAATTATAACAAATTTTAACGGGTTAGTCAAGGGCGGATACGCCCCGGCGATTTATGTGCGGTTTTTACAAATAAAGGCCAATACAACCCGAAATACACTAAACGAAACACCCGAAATTTGCAAAATGATTTACCCGAAAAAAGCAAAACGCCTCTTGCAACCCACGAAAATACGTGCTATAATCTCGATAAACGGAGGTAAACACATGAATAATATTCTGAAGACGCTTATTGTTGCTGCATTTTTATTCTCATCCTTCCTTTTTATCGGTGAGAGCGCTGAAGCTGCGAAGCTCTCGTCTATGCTTGAGATCAAAGAATCCAAGCTCACCAGGATAAGCGATGAGAAGTTTGACACACTCTACAAAGGAGCCCAGGTGTCAAGCATCAAATCAATGGCTAAAAAAGTTCAGAAGTATCTTCTTAAAAGAAAGAAGACCTTTACTTTAACCCTCAACAGTACAAATGTCGACACCGATAAGATCTACGATGCTATCGGCGAGATAGACAGCAAAAAAACCAGTGATGATGCCGATTTTTTGAAAGGCGGTCTTTTGAGTCTCGGTTGGTCCGGGTATTATAACTCCAAAGGTCAGACCGTCACATATTGGAAGATAGTTTATACGGAGACTGCCAAACAGGTTAAAAAAGTAAATGCATCAGCAAAGAAAGTCCTTAAAAAACTCAAGGTTTCCGGGATGAGTGATGTGGCCAAAGTAAAAACCATCCACGACTATGTAGTAAATCTGGTAAGATATGATGACTCACTTAAGGATCACTCTGCCTACGGCGGTCTGACCGCAAAAAAACACTCTACCGTTTGTCAGGGATATGCTCTCATCATGTATAAACTGCTCACTGATGCCGGTGTCCCGTGTCACTACGTCACAGGGGATGCAGGCGGACCACATGCGTGGAACATAGTTAAGATAAATAAGAAATGGTATCATCTGGACGCCACCTGGGATGATCCTTCGGATGCACTCGTCTACGATTACTTCCTGATCGGATCGAACCGGATGAATAACGACCATAAAACCGACAAGTATTACACTAAAAAATACAAGATCTCCACGACCGATCTGGACTGGGTAAAGCTTATCGAAGAGTCCAAAGATAAGGATGATAAAGACGTTCCGACCGAGCAAACTGACGAAGAAATCGAAAAAGGAAAAGATGCTCTCGAAAGAGAGGACTTTATCAAACAGATGGATAAGTTTATCGATCAGACACTCGGTTCTGATAAAGAAGACCAGACTACCTATGAAAAAGCCATGTTGGATTGTTGTAAAAAAATCTACGGCTTTATCATTCAGAGATTGCCTGATGCCACCTTCGAAGCTCTGAAAGAAAGAGATGATATGGCAGACGTATACCTTCAGGATACATTTGCACTCATCCAACAGTACATCATCAATCCTTCCATCAAACACATCGGAGATGATGATTATACAGAAGTTATTCTGAAAAAAATAATAAAAGATTTTGATACAAGTTTTCTAAAAAAATTGTCGGATGATGAGATAGTGTCTCTCTTCGAAACATACATGTATGAGGATCTGACAAAGTTCATTTATAAGCAAATAGATGCGTATTCCGAAGGCATTATAAGTACTATAACCCAAACCCTTAACGAGATGGTCTGACAATCATACAAAAACAAAAAAAGCTTCTGCCGGCAAGCCCGACAGAAGCTTTTTTATTCCACTTTTTTAATTATTTATCCTTTTATTTCAGTATAATAAAATACCGCTAATTGAGTCCTGTCTCTGAGCTCTAGCTTATCAAGAAGAGAGCTTATATAGTTTCTTACAGTACCTTCACTTAAATACAGTTGCTCAGCGATCTCTTTATTGTTCTTTCCGGTTGCGACCGCCTCAAGTATTTCTCTTTCCTTATCGCTTATATCATAGGCCGCAAAATCAAATTCATCTTTATCTCTCATAAGGTTTGGAAGCTTGTCCCTGACGCTGTCTCCAAAGACAGACTGACCGTTCATAATAGCTGTAAGAGCAGGAGCTATTCCCTCATAATCCTGCTTAAGTATATATCCCTTTGCACCCATACCAAGAGCCTTGATGATATACTCATCATCAGAAAAAGTAGTCAGGTATAAAAGCCTAGCTTCAGGTGAATCTTTGAGGATTATCTCCCCCGCTTCAAGTCCAGTCATACCCTCCATCCGGATATCCATCAGCATGACATCGGGCCTATGCTCCTTGTAAAGACCTATCGCCTCATCACCTGAGCTGCCCATCGCCACGACCTCAATATCCGGCGTACTCTCAAGTATCGTCTTAAGTGACAGCGCCACCAGTTTATCGTCCCTACATCCCGCGCTCGCGGCAGGAGATATATTCCGAGGAGTCCTTTATAAGGACGAGCGAGGAATATATACTCCGACCGCGCGAGCGCATGGCACGTCCATTTTTTTACCTTGGTATGCCTGCTCTGATAACAAAACCGTTGTCCGTGATAAACTCGATATGTCCCTGCAGCTGTCCGACTCTATCGCGCATATTTGACAGACCGATCCCGGTCTGTCTTATCTCTCCGGCTTTGCCGTTATCGGATATTATCAGCTCATATACACCCGGCTTTTCTCCGACCGTCACCTCTATCTTATCACCGTTCGAATGCTTTACCGCATTTGATACTGCTTCCTTTACTATCCCGGCAAAACATAGTTTTACCGACGTAGGAAGCCCGGCCTTTATCTCATAACTAAACGAGGTCTTAAACCTGTGCTCGGCAGTCTTTAAGTTCTCGATGATCACCGCTTGCAGATCTATCGACTCATCATGCAGATCATGCACACTCTCACGTATGCTCGTCATCGCCTGATCCAGGGTGGCATTTAATCCTTCCAAAGGCTCCTTCAGGTTTTCATCCTTGTTTGCTATCATAAGAGCACCGGACTGCAAAAGAGATCTCGTAAGCATATGTCCGACATTGTCATGTATCTCTCTGGCGATGCGGTTTCTCTCCTTCATCGTAGCCAGATGTACTTCGTTATTTTGTGCCTCCTTAAGCCTTTGATTCTGACTCTCCAGGATCGCATTTTTTTCTACAAGCTCATCTCTCAGAACGTGGTATTTTTCTACGGAATCCTCGATCCTCGACATCATATAGTATAGAAGCACTGACACTCCCGCGCCCGACAAAGCAACTATATACTGCGCCGGCTCAAGTGCATCCGTATGTAATAATACAAGAAGCGATGGCAGGACCAGAAACCATCTTTCCTCCCGCATCGCTTCATACATAAACACAGGCAACCCGCAAAACACAAGCGGAACCCATCCGCATACTCCACAGGCTACAAAAAGAATAATAGCTGAAAAAATACTCCTACTGAGCAGATGTACTACAGTGGACACCGCGATCAGACCTATGGCTACAGCTACAGGAACAACATAGTTATCCGACATGACAAGCCCTGCCAGACACAAAAGCATTATCGCAGTCCACTCATACAAACGATACATTACTGCTCCTTTTTGGCTTGCAGCGCCTCGATCGCTACGCTTCCGCCGCGAACTATCTCCATACGTCCGTTGAAATATTTCTTTAATTTTTCAAGTAGAGCATCGTTGTCTTTTTCGGTATCCAAACACTCCATAAGCATGGAATCAGATACACAATCAATGATAGTCGTATCATATTTTTCCGCGATCTTTGCGATCTTTTTCATCTCTTCATCGGTACATCCCATGACCTTGACATACATCAGCTCTTTCATAAAAATATCCGCGCCGGCGAAGTCTACGACCCTGATCACGGGAACACTTCTGTTGAGCTGTTTTTTGATCTGCTCAAAGGTCATATCATCACTTGTAAGAGTGATGGTCATACGCGAGATCGTCGGATCAAGAGTCGTACCTACTGTGAGTGAATCAAGGTTATAACCCTTGCCTGAAAAAAGTCCCGATATATACGCGAGCACACCGATCTCGTTCTCAACAAAAAGGCTTATGCATCGTTTTTTTAATGTTGATTCTTCCATGCCATATCTCCTTAGTCTTGCTTACTTCTCACAAAAGTAAGTGTATATCTTTTTGTAAAAATATCCGTCCATCAATCACCCATGATGACATCATCAAGCGGTTTTCCCGGCGGTACCATAGGCATTACATTTTCCTCGCGATCGATGATAAACTCGATGAGCGTCGGTACTTTTGTTTCCTTTGCCGCCTTTTTAAACGCTTTAGCGATATCTTCTTCTTTTTCCACTCTGATTCCCTTTGCTCCGTAACTCTCTGCAAGCTTCACAAAATCAGGTGTGTACTTCGGACAGTCCTCTCTCGGATGATCACATACAAGCGGACAACTCTTTCTTCTTTTCAAGCATGTCGATGAATACTTATGTCCGTAAAAAAGCTCCTGCCACTGACGAACATTTCCAAGATATCCGTTATTAAATACGCAAATAATAACAGGTAATTCATACACGACTGCGGTTGCTAGTTCCTGCAGATTCATCTGAAATCCACCGTCACCGTTTACCGATATCACAGCATGATCAGGGCATCCGAGCTTCGCTCCGATAGCTGCCGGGAAGCCATAACCCATCGTTCCCAGACCACCTGATGTACACAATCTTTTATCCTTTGTTATCTCGATAAACTGAGTCGTCCACATCTGGTTCTGACCGACATCGGTAGTGATGACCGCCTTATCAAATTGCTTATTTATTTCCGTTATTATTTTGTACGGAGTGACGCCGGCAACATCCTTTTTAGTCTCATCGATAGGATGCTCTTCTTTCCACGCCGTAACCTTATCAACCCACTTCTTTGTATCAAGCGGTGGTACATATTCATCAAGTGCAGCGATAGCATTTCCCGCATCACCTACTATCGGAATATCTACTTTTATATTTCTCGATATCGAAGCGGTATCTATATCGAAATGTATGATCTTTGCGTTCTTTGCAAACTCATCTATTTTTCCTGTTATTCTATCATTAAATCTAGAACCGATACTTATCAAAACATCACATTCACACACCGCTCTGTTTGCCGCAACACTACCGTGTATACCGAGGTTACCGATGAAAAGCGGGTGGTCCGTAGGTATAGCTCCCTTACCCATGATGGTCGTGATCACAGGGATCTGAAGCTTCTCTGCGAGTGCGGTCATCTCTTCATTTACCCTGGCGACATTCACACCGCCTCCGAGTAAAAATAAAGGCTTCTCCGCTTTTTTCATTATACGTACGGCACGCTTTACCTGACCGATATGTACTTCTGTATTCGGTTTATAACTGCGGATATCGATATCCTCTTCCGGATACTCATCAGAGCCGAGCTCGAGCTGGATATTTTTCGGAAGGTCTACCAAAACGACTCCCGGCTTACCCGAGCGCGCTATATAAAATGCTTTTTTGATGGTCGCAGCCAGGTCCTCACGTCGTCTTACCGTCGTCGACCATTTGCTTATATTTCTCGTGATGCCGACGATGTCAGCCTCCTGGAAAGCATCGTTTCCGATCAGATTCATCGGCACCTGACCGGTGAAGCAGACCAAAGGAACACTGTCATAGTTTGCCGTCGCGATACCGGTGACAAGGTTCGTCGCTCCCGGTCCGCTCGTGACCAGACACACTCCTACCTTTCCCGTCGCTCTCGCATACCCATCAGCCGCGTGTACGAGTCCCTGCTCGTGGCGAGGCAGGATCATGTTTATATCCTTCACCCCGTAGAGCGCATCAAAAAGATCGATCGCCTGTCCTCCCGGATAAGCAAACAAAGTGTCAACATTTTCCTTTTGCAGTGCCTTGACAAAAAGCTGCGCGCCTGTGATTTCCATTACTTTCAGTCTCCTTAATCACTATTGTAAAAATGCACCGAAGGAGGCGAATCTCTCCGCCTCCTCAGTGTTATAACATAATTCTTTCAGACCTTCGGGAGCTTCGCGATGCTCGCTGCGATCTCCTCATCAGTCGGAATTGTATCACTCATTTCACCGTTATTGAACTTCTCATAAGCAACCATATCGAAGTAACCTGTTCCGGTCAGACCAAATACGATGGTCTTTTCCTCGCCGGTCTCCTTGCACTTGAGCGCCTCGTCGATAGCAGCGCGGATAGCATGTGAACTCTCCGGTGCAGGAAGGATTCCTTCGACTCTTGCAAACTGCTCAGCGGCCTCAAATACTGCTGTCTGCTCTACACTTGTTGCCTCCATGTATCCGTCATGATAAAGCTGTGAAAGTGTCGGGCTCATGCCGTGGAAGCGAAGTCCTCCGGCATGGTTTGCACTCGGGATGAAGCTACTTCCCAGTGTATACATTTTTGCAAGCGGACAGATCATACCTGTATCGCAGAAGTCATATGCATATGTACCGCGTGTGAAGCTCGGGCATGATGCCGGCTCTACTGCGATGATGCGGTAGTCAGCCTCCCCGCGAAGCTTCTCTCCCATGAATGGGGAGATCAGTCCGCCGAGGTTTGATCCGCCTCCTGCACATCCGATGATGATGTCCGGTTTGATTCCGTATTTATCAAGAGCAGCCTTGGTCTCCAGACCGATGACTGACTGATGCAAAAGCACCTGGTTAAGTACACTACCGAGCACATATCTGTATCCCGGATCTCTTCCTGCCACCTCGACAGCCTCTGAGATCGCACATCCAAGACTTCCTGTCGTACCCGGGTGCTCAGCGAGGATCTTTTTACCAACCTCTGTCGTCTCTGACGGTGACGGTGTTACTGTCGCGCCATATGTGCGCATAACCTCTCTTCTAAAAGGCTTCTGCTCATATGAAACCTTAACCATGTAAACCTTACAATCGAGATCAAGATAAGCACATGCCATCGAAAGTGCCGTACCCCACTGGCCTGCTCCGGTCTCTGTGGTCACACCCTTAAGTCCCTGCTTCTTCGCATAGTATGCCTGCGCGATAGCTGAGTTTAACTTATGTGAACCGCTTGTATTATTACCCTCAAACTTATAGTAGATCTTTGCCGGAGTGCCGAGCTTTTTCTCGAGACAGTACGCACGCACCAAAGGTGACGGACGATACATCTTGTAGAAATCTCTGATCTCCTGTGGTATCTCGATAAATGCTGTATCATTATCAAGCTCCTGAGCTACCAGCTCATCGCAGAATACCGCGCCGAGCTCCTCAGCATTAAGCGGCTGACCCGTGCCCGGGTTAAGAAGCGGTGCCGGTTTATTTTTCATATCGGCACGTACGTTATACCACTCTTTTGGCATCTCACTTTCTTCGAGATAGATTTTGTAAGGTATTTCACTCATTTCACTGTCCTCCAATCATTTTCCCTTCAATATTTTTCCTGGCATCCGTGACACCATATAAATATGTAAGGAAATATACCACAAATAGGCGGTTTTGTCAAGGAACATTGACTTTCCCGGTGCACAATGCTAAAATATGTGTGTTTTTACAGGTTGAAAAATGATCCGAAATCAAACAAAAAAGGGGAGGGATCTTTTAGATCCCTCCTAATATTTCTCTCGCAGCATCCCCTTTTGAGATGCACTTATCCATCGCCAGCTTCCCGATGTAGCGATGGGCTTCATCTTCGCCCATTTTTTTCTCATCTATAAGCTTCCATTTCGCACGATTTACGATGCGGATCTCTTCCATCTTTTCCTCCAGAGTGAGGACTTTTTTTTCGGATTTTTTCAGCTTATCGAGGAGGGCACATAAAACCCTGACAGCACGCTTTACGATGCGTGCGGAAGCGGGCTTGGCGATCACTATTATTCCGTCGTCTGTTACCTTTTCCGCGACGTCTTCACTGATCTCCGAGGAAGCTATTATCAGCACTCCGGTGGGATAAGTCGATGCGATATCTATCGCGAGATCCACTCCCGGCTCATCCGAAAGAGGCATGTTTATCATAGCTACATCATAGCTTTTTTCGAGGAGTTCTCTGCGGGCTGCGGAAGCACTTTTGCGCACGTCAACATCGCGGTATCTCCCGTCCGAGAGAGCCCGCGTCACACTGTCACTGAACTTCTCGTTTGACGAGACGATCAGTATATCGTGTTGTCTTACGCTTCCATCAGCCATATACTATCAACCCATATATTCATCAAAAATATCTTCAGAAACAATACTCTTTATAAACTCACTTTTTGCCGCGATTTCTCTCGCTTCTTTTAGTGACTGCGGAAGGAGATTTTCATCACCTGTTTCTTCCGGCAGCTCGAGCTTATTTTTAATTCCATACAGGCCCGCTTCGATAAGGATCGAGTAAGCCAGATAAGGATTAGAAAGAGCATCCGGCGAACGAAGCTCAGCTCTTATTCCTCCGAGTTTTTCAGACACATGCATAAGTGAGGTCTCGCCCTCTGCCGTCCAGTTTATACGATCCGGCGCTGTGTTGGTCCCGAACCTGCGATAGGAGTTTTCACTCGGATTTAAAAACAGAGTGATCTCTCTAATCTTATCAAGTATTCCCGCTGCCGCATATCGACATACATCATTACCCTGTGCATCCGAAGCGTACATGTTTATATGATAACCGTTACCGGGCATATCCTTTATAGGGACCGGTGAGAAGTCAGCATACAATCCGTTCCTCCCGGCGATAGTCTGCACCGCCATCATAAAAGTAGACATCTGATCCGCTGCCGTCAGCGGCTCGCCGTGATGGAAATCTATCTCATTCTGACCAGGTCCCTGCTCATGGTGCGAGCGCTCCGGACGAAGCCCCATCCTCTCGATAGTAAGACATATCTCACGACGGATATTTTCACCCATATCGAGAGGTGCGATATCCATATATCCGGCATCATCATAAGGGATCTCGGTGCGGTTTCCCTCGTCATCAAGCTTGAAAAGATAGAACTCAGACTTTGATCCGAACTTAAACTCTATACCCTCTTTTTTAGCATGCTCGATCGCATTTTTAAGCATCACACGCGTGTCATTTTTCTGAGGTGTACGATCAGGACCGCACACGTCGCAGTACATCCTGACGACCCTTCCGCTCTCCGGTCTCCACGGAAGCACAGTGATGGTCTCGGGATCCGGCACCAGATAGAGCTCCGCGGTCTCACTCCTTTCGAAGCCCGGGATTCTCCTCGCATTGATTCCTATGCCACCCTCGAAAGCTTTTTTTAACTCGGTCGGCATTATCGAGATATTTTTCTGCACGCCGAATGCATCACGGAACATAAGACGTATAAACTTAACGTCTTCCTCCTCCATGTATTGCATTATCTCTTCTTTAGTATAGGTCATAGTTTCCTTCCTTTCCATGCATCACAGCCCGGATCAAGACTGCACGCAGCTTTTGCCATACACTGTATCACTCTGATTCACCTACTCCAGCGCTCTGATGCGCGGTGATATCTCCTCTAAAACATCCAAAAGAATTCTTACAGTATCGAGCGATGTAAACATCGTCACTCCGTTTGCGACCGCACACTTTCTGATCGCCACACCGTCCTCATAGTGCACGCCAGAAAGTATCGCCCTGGTATTCAGGATGTAGCTGACATAGCCTGCGCGTATCGACCTGAGGATCTCGTCGCTTCCCTCCGAAAGCTTTCCTCTCATACGCGTTCTGACTCCGTGATTCTTTAAAAATGTCGCGGTACCCGGTGTCGCTTCGATATTGAAGCCAAGCTGATAGAACCTCTCTACCAGCGGCAGTGCTTCCTCCTTGTCCTCATCGGCGAGTGTTACTACGACAGTTCCGTACTCCTTCATTTTTATGCCGGAAGCCTGAAGCGCTTTATAAAATGCTCGATTAAGCTGCGAATCATATCCTATCGCCTCACCCGTCGACTTCATCTCAGGTGAGAGATACGCATCCATCCCGGCCAGCTTTTCAAATGAGAACGCAGGTGCCTTCACAAAGTGATACTGCTTCTCCGCCGGATACATGCTTTCTATACCCTGATCTCTTATTGACACTCCGAGCATCGCCTTCGTAGCGATACCTACCAGAGAAAAGCCCGTGCTCTTTGATAAAAATGGCACGCTTCGGCTCGCTCTGGGATTTACTTCTATGATGTAAACCTCTTCTCCGTCAACTATATACTGGATGTTGAAAAGACCAACTATACCGATACCTTTTCCGATCCTCGTGGTGTACTCTCGGATTGTGTCTTTTACTTTTTCCGAGATAGAGAACGGCGGATAAACACTTGTCGAATCTCCGGAGTGGACACCGGTCCTTTCCACAAGCTCCATGATACCCGGGATAAATACATCCTCACCATCACAGATCGCATCGACCTCGACTTCTTTTCCGACGATATAACGGTCTACCAAAACAGGCTTATCTACATCTACTTCAACCGCATTTTTAAGATAAGTACGAAGCATCTCTTCATTTGCGACGATCTCCATCGCACGTCCTCCGAGTACGAAGCTCGGACGGACAAGTACCGGATAACCGATCCTCTTTGCTGCCTCTACACCGGCCTCTATACTTGTTACCGCCTCACCTGTCGGATGCGGGATATCAAGCTCTCTTATCACAGACTCAAATGAATCTCTGTCCTCTGCCTTATCGATAGCCTCACTGTCTGTACCGATGATCTTTACACCTCTTCTTGTAAGAGGCTCGGCAAGGTTCACGGCAGTCTGTCCGCCGAGTGTTACTATCACTCCCTTCGGCTTTTCGAGATCGATGATATTCATGATATCCTCGATGGTCAAAGGCTCGAAGTAAAGCTTGTCAGCGGTGGTATAATCCGTGGATACAGTCTCCGGGTTATTATTAATAACAATCGCTTCGTAACCGAGCTCTCTTATCGCTCTTATCGCATGGACTGTTGAGTAATCAAACTCGACTCCCTGACCGATCCTTATCGGTCCGCTTCCAAGTACAATTATCTTTTCTTTATCACTTACTATACTCTCATTTTCTTCCTCATAAGTAGAGTAAAAATAAGGTACATAGCTTTCAAACTCGCTTGCGCAGGTATCGATCATTTTATATACCGGACTGATCTTTTCTTCACGTCTGAACTTCCATATTTCATCCTCTGTTTTCTGAGTCAGCTCGGCGATATAAGAGTCTGAAAAACCGATCCTTTTTGCTTTTATTACAAGCTCTCTTGTGAGGTGTGCACCCTCTATTTCTTTCTCAAATAATACTATATTTTTTATCTTGTCGAGGAAGAACATATCGATCATTGTTCGCTGATTAATAACAGACGGATCGACACCCATCCACATCAGCTGAGCGATCGCATATATCCTGTCATCGGTTCCTTCTTTTATATAATCTAAAAGCTCGTCGACAGACATATTTTTTGAGTCAAACTTCTCGAGATGGATATGATTTTTACCGTCCTCCAAAGACCTTATCGCTTTAAGTAAGCTCTCCTCCATCGTGCGTCCGACACTCATGACCTCACCTGTCGCCTTCATCTGGGTGGAAAGCGTGTTTGATGCGGTAGTAAACTTATCAAACGGGAATCGTGGCATTTTTGTAACTACATAGTCAAGTGACGGCTCAAAGCATGCAGGTGTGTTTGCAAGCTGTATCTCATCAAGTCGCATACCGACTGCGATCTTTGCCGACACTCTCGCGATCGGATATCCGCTCGCCTTTGATGCGAGTGCTGATGATCTTGACACACGCGGATTAACCTCGATCACATAGTAACGGAAGCTCTCTGGATCAAGCGCATACTGGACATTACATCCGCCCTCTACTTTTAATGCACGGATGATCTTTAGAGCCGAGTCTCTGAGCATATGATATTCTCTGTTGGTCAGAGTCTGTGAAGGTGCGACTACTATCGAGTCTCCGGTATGGATCCCGACAGGGTCCAAGTTCTCCATGTTGCAGACTACTATCGCGGTGTCATTTGCATCACGGATAACCTCATACTCGATCTCTTTGTATCCTCGTATACTTTTTTCTACGAGTACCTGATGTACGGGTGAAGCCTCCAAGGCATGCTCCATCTTTATCTTCATCTCTTCTTTATCGTAGGCAAATCCACCACCCGTTCCGCCGAGGGTGAACGCCGGACGAAGGATAACCGGATACCCGATCTCCTCTGCTGCCTTCAATCCCTCTTCGATAGAATAAGTGATCTGCGAAGGGATGACAGGTTCTCCGATCTCTTCGCAAAGTTCTTTGAAAAGCTCTCTGTCCTCTGCTCTTTGGATACTCTCTTTATCGGTTCCCAAAAGCTCTATCTCACACTCATCGAGAACTCCTTTTTCGCTGAGCTGCAAAGCTAAGTTCAGTCCCGTCTGGCCTCCGATACCGGGTACGATGGCATCCGGTCTTTCATAACGACAGATCCTGGCCATGAACTCCAGAGTGAGCGGCTCCATATATACCTTATCCGCTATGGTGGTATCTGTCATGATGGTAGCGGGATTGGAGTTTGCCAGGATGACCTCATACCCCTCTTCTTTCAAAGCGAGACAAGCCTGCGTACCTGCATAATCAAACTCCGCTGCCTGGCCGATAACGATAGGTCCCGATCCTATCACCAATACCTTTTTTATATCATTTCTTTTAGGCATTTTTTTCTTCCTCCATTAACGCTACAAACTGATCAAAAAGATACGCGCTGTCCTTCGGTCCCGGTGCGCTCTCGGGATGATACTGCACCGACATCACCTTATCGGAAGGACACACGATACCTTCGACTGTATTATCCAAAAGGTTCATATGTGACACCTTTATTTTATCATTTTTAATCGTCTTTTCATCTACTCCCCTGTGACCGAATTTTAACTTGTATGTATCCGCTCCGTATGCTCTTGCGATAAGCTGATGACCTAAGCATATTCCAAATATCGGAAGCTTGCCGATGAGGTTTTGTATCGTCTTTGTTACCACACTCACATCAGCCGGATCACCGGGACCGTTGGACACAAAAACACCGTCCGGATGCATCTGAAGGATGTTCTCACTTCCCGTGTCATACGGTACTACAACTACGTTGCAGCCGTATTTGTTCAGCATACGGACGATATTTAATTTGATACCGCAGTCGATGGCGACAACATTAAATCTCGGATTTGCTGTTCTTGCATACCATCTTTTTTTACAGCTTACACGACTGACCGAATCGTGTGGTACAGGCGTATCTGCTATCCTTTTTTGTCCTTCCTCCGGACTTATATTATCCGAGGTGATAAGTACCCTCTGAGATCCGTGATCCCTGATATGTCTTACCAGCTTCCTCGTATCAATCCCTGTAACACCGGGGATGCCGTTATCCGCGAGCAGCTCCGACAGGGTTTTCGTGTACCTGAAGTTCGACGGCTGATCATTATAATCCCTGACGATAAATGCGGTCGGAGCTACGATCCTGCTCTCGAAATCCTCATCCGTGATCCCGTAGTTACCGATCAAAGGATAGCTCATCACCACCGCCTGATCTGTATAGGACGGATCGGAAACTATCTCCTGATAACCGACCATCGACGTGTTGAAGACAAGCTCACACACCGCATCAGACTCTGCCCCGAAGCCCTCACCGATAAAAACGGTCCCGTCTTCGAGGATCAGTCTTCTTTTTTGTTCGTTCATGAATCTGTCACCTCGTTTTTCATCTAAATAATATGCTCATAGACTTTTGCTGCGGAATATTATACACCACTTGATGACATATGTCACTATAAATTTGTATATCCCATCAAATAATCATCTACCTCCCTTGCGCAGGCCTTTCCTTCGGCTATCGCCCACACCACGAGTGACTGTCCTCTGTGCATGTCTCCTGCCGTAAAAATACCCTCTACGTTCGTTTTGTAGCTGTCTTGTTCGGTGGCAACATTTCCTCTCGGTGCAAGCTCCACCTTTGCAGCCTTCGGAAGATACTCCTGCGCTCCGAGAAATCCGGCAGCGATGAGAAGCAGATCACACGGGATAGTCTGCTCCGAACCTTTGACCTCTTTAAGCTGACCTTTATCAAACTTAACCTTTACCGTAACTATCTTTTTGATGACACCCTTTTCAGCAATCACTTCTTTTACGGTAGTTTCAAAAATACGCGGATCCTCTCCGTATTTTTCTATCGCCTCCTCATGGCCGTAATCTGTCTTTAACACCTTCGGCCACTGCGGCCAGGGATTATTTGCGGCACGCTCCACAGGTGGCTTCGGCATCATCTCGAGAGCGGTGACACTCTTTGCTCCGAGTCTTATCGAGGTTCCTATACAATCATTTCCTGTATCACCTCCGCCAACTACTACCACGTTTTTATTTTTAACGGAAGGTGCTACGGATTTATCAAGTGCATCTGCTAAAAGGTTTTTAGTTACATCGGTCAAAAAATCCACAGCAAACCTTACGCCCTTGACACCCTCTATTCCTTTTGCGTTTAGAGGTCTCGGCTTTTTGGCACCGCAGCACATCACGATCGCATCGAACTCTTTTTTAAGCTGATTGATCTTTATATCACGACCTACATCTATCCCGCACTTAAAAATAATCCCCTCTGCTTCCATGAGTTTTTTTCTGCGCGAGATCACCTTTTTATCGAGTTTCATGTTCGGGATACCGTACATCAAAAGTCCGCCAATACGATCCTCTCTTTCAAAAACCGTGACCTGATGACCTCTTTTATTCAGCGTATCGGCAGTGCTGAGTCCGGACGGACCGCTGCCGATCACAGCAACCTTTTTGCCGCTTCTGTGCTTAGGTATACGCGGCTCCATCCAGCCATTTTTATAAGCAGTTTCAATGATATATTTTTCATTGTCATGTACGGTCACACTCTCACCGTGCTCACCGTTGATACAAGCCTTCTCACAGAGAGCCGGGCAAACTCTGCCGGTAAACTCCGGAAAAGGATTCGTCTTTAAAAGTCTCGAAAGCGCATGCTTATCCTGTTCTTTAAAAATAGCGTCATTCCACTCAGGGATCAGATTGTGCAAAGGACATCCGACCACCATTCCGCCCAGGCTCATCGCCGATTGACAAAACGGTACTCCGCAGTCCATACATCTGGCCGCCTGACAACGTCTCTCATTGACATCATTTATATCATAAAATTCGAGAAAATTTTTGATTCTCTCCCCCGGTGCAATTCTTTTATTTTCCTTCCTGTCGTATTCCAGGAAACCACCTATCTTACCCATGTTATCACTCCTATAAAAAAGTACATATATAGTTTTCAATCTCAGTATATCAGGTTTCTGATGACAGTTTTTGTGAGGAGGCTTTGCGAGCGTCGGTGCGCAGGCTTGGTATTCTCAAGCCGTGCACCGCTACGCTCGGAAATGGCGCAAGCGGACCTCCGAACGGAAACTGTCAGTCAGAACCTGTAACTTCTCTGAATGCATCATAAATGGCCGTCTCCGAATCGACGCCCTGCTCCTCGAAATGCGATATCGCAGTGAGCATCCTCTGATAATCATTCGGAACGATCTTTTTAAAGTCGGGCAGATACTCCTCAAAATTATCAAGTATCTCTTTTCCGTATTCCGATCCCGTCTCCTTTACATAGTCGGTAAGTATGCTCTTTAATTCTCCGATATCATACTCCGCAGTAACCTCTGAAAGTGAAGCCATATCCTTATTCATTCTCAGATAAAGAGTATGCTCTTTATCAAGAACATAGGCTATTCCTCCGCTCATTCCGGCCGCGAAGTTTTTACCGGTCATACCGAGTATCACCGCACGTCCTCCGGTCATATACTCGAGTCCGTGATCTCCGCACCCTTCAGCTACTGCTGTTGCACCTGAGTTTCTCACGCAGAAACGCTCACCTGCCACACCGCAGATATAAGCCTTTCCGGCCGTCGCTCCGTACAGAGCCACATTACCGATGATTATATTTTCATGTGCTTTATATGCTGCATTCTCCGGAGGTCTGACGATAAGCTTTCCTCCCGAAAGTCCTTTACCGAATCCGTCGTTTGCATCTCCGTAGAGTTTGATCGTAAGACCCTTCGGGATAAATGCTCCGAAGGACTGACCTGCTCCGCCGTGTGCTATGACCTTCACCGAATCATCCTTGAGACTTCCGTCATGATCGGCTGTAATGCGTGATCCGAGAAGTGTTCCGAAGCTTCTGTCCGTACTTGAGATATCCACCTCGATAGTCTGAGTGCCCTTGCCCTTTTTCTTTTTATAAGCCGGGATAAGGACCTTCGAATCAAGTGTTTTTTCGAGACCGAAATCATACACATCCTTCTCTACAAAGTGAGTGTTCAGCTCATGCTCCTCGGATACATCGCTGTTTAGGATCCTGGTCAGATCAGCAAGTGCCGCTCTGTCCTTTCTTCCTTCCTGTCTGGTACTCAGTCTGTCGGTACGTCCTACCATCTCCTCGAGCGTTCTAAAGCCCATCTCACTCATGATCTCCCTGAGCTGTCTTGCGACAAATCTCATGAAGTTCATCACGTGCTCAGGCTTACCGGCAAAACGCTTTCTGAGTTCCTCATTCTGAGTTGCTATACCAACAGGACATGTATCCTTTGAGCACACCCTCATCATCATACATCCCATACATACTAATGGTGCTGTAGCAAAGCCAAACTCCTCAGCTCCGAGAAGTGCTGCTATCGCGACGTCACGTCCTGTCATAAGCTTTCCGTCAGTCTCAAGCACTACATGTGAACGAAGCCCGTTCTCTACCAGACATCTGTGAGCCTCGGAAAGACCGAGCTCCCACGGAAGTCCTGCATGGTGCACTGACGATGACGGCGCGGCTCCGGTACCTCCGTCGTATCCCGAGATCAGGATGACTCCCGCACCGGCCTTTGCAACACCTGATGCGATGGTTCCGACTCCTGCTTCTGATACAAGTTTTACGGAAATACGTGCCTTATCATTTGCATTTTTCAGATCATATATAAGCTGTGCCAGATCCTCGATAGAGTAGATATCATGATGCGGCGGAGGGCTTATCAGCGCCACACCAGGTGTCGAAAATCTGGTCTTTGCCACCCAGGGATATACATTCTTTCCGGGAAGGTGTCCACCCTCACCGGGCTTCGCGCCCTGGGCCATTTTTATCTGGATCTCCTTCGCACTGAGAAGATAACCGCTCGTCACACCAAAACGTCCCGACGCAACCTGCTTTACTGCAGAGTTTCTCTCGGTACCGAAGCGGTCGGTGGCCTCACCACCCTCTCCCGTGTTTGACCTTCCGCCAAGTCTGTTCATGGCGGTCGCCAATGTCTCGTGCGCCTCCTTTGACAAAGAACCGTATGACATGGCCCCTGTCTGGAAACGTTTTACTATATCATCCTCGCTCTCCACTTCATCCAAAGGAACCGGCTTTTTCGCCGGGATAAACTCAAGCAATGCGCGCAGGGTATGCGGCCTGTTCTCATCATCCACCATTTTTGCATACTCTTTAAAGAGTTCATAGTCACCCTCTCTTACCGCACGCTGGAGAGTCACTATGGTCTTCGGAGTATACATATGGTCCTCTTTATCATCTCCGCTTCGAAGGCCGTGGAATCCGATCGAATCAAGCGTAGCATCCACAGGAAGTCCCAGAGGATCAAAAGCTTTATTATGACGAAGCTCGACATCCTCACCGATCTCTTTGATACCGATACCGCCTGCTCTGCTGACTGTACCTGTAAAGTAGGTATCGATAACCTCCTTTGAAAGACCGATTGCTTCAAAAATACGTGCAGACTGATATGACTGCAGAGTGGATATTCCCATCTTTGCAGCGATCTTTACAACACCGTTTAAAAGTGCTTTATTATAGTCAGCGATCGCGGTGTGATAATCCTTATCAAGCATTCCGATATCGATCATCTCAGCGATACATTCATGTGCAAGATAAGGATGTATCGCACGCACACCATAACCCAAAAGACATGCTATCTGATGCACATCTCTGGGCTCACCGCTTTCAAGTATGAGTGAAACTGCGGTTCTTTTTTTCGTTCTTACCAGGTGCTGTTCAACAGATGATACTGCGAGCAGCGACGGGATAGGCATGTGGTTTTCATCTACACCTCTATCCGATAAAGTAATGATATTTGCACCCTCTGAAATCGCTCTGTCTACGGCAATATTTAACTGATCCAAAGCTCTTTCTATCGGGGTATTTTTATAGTATAAAAGTGATACCTTAGCCGTATGGAACCCCTCCGTATCGAGCGCTTCGATCTTCATCAGATCGACTCCGGTAAGTATCGGATTATTTACCTCGAGCACTCGACAGTTTTCACCCTTTGCCTGCAACAGATCTCCGTCCGAACCGATATATACGGTCGTGTCGGTGACGATCTTTTCTCTGAGTGAGTCGATCGGCGGATTTGTTACCTGTGCAAACAGTTGCTTAAAGTAGCAAAACAGTGGCTGATGATGTGATGAAAGCATCGCGAGCGGGACATCCGCACCCATCGATACCGTCGGCTCTACTCCATCAGTCGCCATCGGAAGTATCTGATTTTTTATATCCTCATATGCATAACCAAATACCTTGTAAAGTCGGTCTCTCACACTCTGCTCGTGTGTCGGTATTTTTTTATTTGGGATATTTAAATGATCTAAGTGAAGGAGGTGACGATCAAGCCACTCGCCGTACGGATGTGCAGTCGCATAACGCTCCTTGCACTCCGCATCCGAGAGGATCCTTCCCTGCTTTGTATCGACTACAAGCATCCTTCCCGGTGACAATCTCGATTTCTTTTCGATCGTATCCTCGGGTATATCAAGAACACCCACCTCCGATGAGAGGATGAGTCTTTTATCCTTTGTGACGTAGTAGCGTGACGGTCTGAGTCCGTTACGATCCAAAGTTGCTCCAAAAAGTTCTCCGTCCGTAAAAAGGATAGCTGCAGGGCCGTCCCACGGCTCCATCATTGTCGCATAATAGTGATAAAAATCCTTGCGCTCCTTGCCCATCGCATCATCATGCTTCCAGGGCTCGGGCACGGTGATCATCATCGCCAGCGGAAGCTCCATACCGTTCATGTATAAAAATTCCAAGGTGTTATCGAGCATGGCAGAATCCGAACCCGATGATGAGATAACAGGATAGACCTTACTTAGATCGGTCTTCATGGTCTCTTCTCTGGCAAGCATACGATCGGCGTTACCGCGGATGGTGTTGATCTCACCATTGTGCGCGATCATTCGATACGGATGAGCACGCTGCCAGGATGGCGTCGTATTGGTAGAAAATCTGGAGTGTACCAAAGCGATCGCCGTTTTATAATCCTTAGAAAGTAAGTCCTCATAAAAGTTTCTGAGCTGTCCAACTAAAAACATTCCCTTGTACACGATGGTACGAGAGGAAAGTGAGCAGATATATGTATCCTCGGAGCTCTGTTCATACTCCTTTCTAAGGCAGTATAGCTTTCTGTCAAAATCTATTCCCTTTTCAACATCATCAGGTCTTTTCAAAAAGCACTGGCTAATATAGGGCATGCAGTCGACAGCGACCTGACCGAGAAGCTCCGGATGAGTTTCAACATCTCTCCAGCCGAGGAACTCAACTCCTTCTTTTTCAGCGATAACCTCGAGCATCCTCATCGCGAACTTTCTTTTCAGGGCATCCTGCGGAAAGAAAAACATTCCGACACCGTAGTCGCCCTCATCGCCCAGATCTATACCAAGCTTTTTACCTTGTTTTTTGAAAAATGGATGCGATATCTGAGTCAGAATTCCTACACCGTCTCCGACCTTACCCGTGGCATCCTTACCTGCGCGGTGCTCGAGCTTTTCTACGATACTTAAAGCATCATCAAGGACTTTATGATCCTTTTTTCCGTCTATATTTATAACAGCTCCGATACCGCAGGCATCGTGTTCATTTTTCCACCAGTTTTCATTTTCAAGCGGATTATTTTTAACGTTATTATTATCACTATTATTATCCATTTATATCACCATTTTTTTAGATTATTCATGGAAGGAAACCTAAGGAGGTCGGTTCCCTTCCATGCATTTTAGTTTGATTTTTATCTAAGTGAAAACAGCATCTGTCCGTATGTCGGATAGGTCAGGTATTCATCCGGGATCAAAGCCTCTGCCTGATCGGTATATACTCTCAATTCATCCATATCCGCAAGCACTTTTTTCTCATAGAAATCAGCCTGTGCCAGAGGATCTTCGATACTCTCTGCTTCAAGCGTATCCTTTTTAAGTGTCTCAAGCTTTACGGCGATCTGTGAGGATGCCTCATCAAGTGTCTTTAAGATGTTTCCTTCAAGCGCTGCCTTTGCTCCCGGAAGTGCCTGTTCCTTCTGAAGTATCTCCTTGGTCAGATCCTGTTCATATGCGATGATGCCGCTCGTCAGATCTTTTCGAACCATCTCCTGCATCGTGAGTGCTTCGATATTTATCGACTTCGAATAGTTCTCAAGCAGGATCTCATATCTCGAATCAAGCTCCTCTTTTGTAAAGATCTGATGCTTGGTGAAAAGCTCTACAGACGGCTCTCCAATCCAATGAGGCATAGCATCCGGAAGAGCTTTCAGGTTCGGGAGACCTCTCTTTTCTGCTTCAGCGATCCACTCATCAGTGTAACCGTTTCCGTTAAACAGTACTTTTTCATGCGCTATAAGCTCCTCTTTCAAAAGGGCGGTCAGTGCGTCGTGAAGTTCGTCTCCGGCGAGCCCTGAAAGCTTTTCGGTCATGCGTGAGATGACCTCTGCCACTGCTGTATTCAAAACGATGTTTGCGTTTGCAACAGATACCGATGAACCCGGCATACGGAACTCGAACTTGTTTCCGGTAAATGCGAACGGTGATGTACGGTTACGATCTGTATTATCTTTGGTGATGTGCGGAAGTACCTGTGCACCCATCTCCATTTTTTCTTTTCCTGCACCCTTGAAGCTCTTTCCGCTTCTGATGCTGTCAAGTACCTTGGTCAACTCATCTCCGACAAAGATTGAGATAACTGCCGGCGGTGCCTCGTTTGCTCCGAGTCTGTGGTCGTTTCCTGCACTTGCCACGGACAGACGAAGAAGCGGTGCGTACTCATCTACTGCCGCGATGACTGCGATCAGTGTGATGAGGAACGGGATGTTCTCATCCGGATGCTTGCCCGGATCCAAAAGGTTGATCCCCGTATCGGTGCAGATTGACCAGTTGTTGTGCTTACCTGATCCGTTGATACCCTCGAAAGGCTTCTCATGAAGGAGGCATGCATAACCGTGCTTGTCGGCAACTTTTTTCATGACCTCCATCGTCAGCTGGTTGTGATCGACTGCGACGTTTGCTGTCTCAAATACCGGTGCCATCTCGTGCTGAGACGGAGCGACCTCGTTGTGCTTTGTTTTAGCCGGGATACCGAGCTTCCAAAGCTCCTCATCCAGATCATGCATGAAGGCTGAAACCTTAGGCTTGATCACACCGAAGTAGTGATCCTCCATCTCCTGACCTTTGGTCGCCGGAGCGCCGATAAGTGTACGTCCGGTAAAAAGAAGATCCTTTCTTCTCATATAGTCATCTTTATCTATTAAAAAATACTCCTGCTCAGACCCTATTGTTGTATTCACTCTGTTTACATCTTCATATCCGAGCAGCTTCATCATTTTTACTGCTTCCTTTGACAGAGCCTCCATCGAACGAAGAAGCGGTGTCTTTTTATCAAGTGCCTCTCCGCCGTATGAGCAAAAGGCAGTCGGGATGTAAAGCGACCCGTCCTTGATAAATGCCGGCGATGACGGATCCCATGCCGTATATCCTCTTGCCTCGAAGGTTGCACGAAGTCCTCCTGAAGGAAAGCTCGATGCATCAGGCTCGCCCTTTACAAGCTCCTTTCCTGAAAACTCCATGATCACACTTCCGTCACCTTCCGGTGAGATAAAGCTGTCGTGCTTCTCCGCGGTAAGTCCTGTCATCGGCTGGAACCAATGTGTATAATGAGTAGCACCGTTTTCGATCGCCCACTCCTTCATCGCAACCGCAACTGCGTTTGCCACATCGAGCTCAAGGTGAGTCCCGCTGACGATCGTCTTGTGGACCGCCTTATAAACGTCCTTCGGCAGACGCTCGCGCATCACCTTATCGCCGAAAACCAAACTTCCGTATTCCTCGGGTAACTTTTTAGCTTCAATCATGATTCTATCCTCCTATTCTACTAAAGTTTCCTGTGCAAGCGCGGTCGGACCCCTACCATAGCGCTCGCGCTTCTGTTATTCTCCTGATGCTCCGTAGTTCGATAGAACTCGGGCAGACGGATCATTAACGTTGCAACCATCCCAGGACTTATTCGGCATCCAGAAATCCGTTACCATATGCGACTGCCCGGGATAATACTTTTCAAAAATGTCGCGATATAAAAGTGACTCTTTTGTAAAAGGCTTAGCGTGGGTATATTTTTTTATACCCTCCTCATAAGCTTCATCAGTGTAGGTCTTTTCTGCCAGATCGATCAGATCATCTCTCAGGCTGTGACCGACCGCATCGGAAAAGGCAGCTTTTTCTCTCATCAGAATCTCATGCGGGATGAACTCATCCTTTTCAAAAGCATGTCTTAGAAGATACTTTCCGATGCCGTAGGTATTCATTTTTTTCTCGGGATCTATCGCCATCACATAGTCGACGAAATCGAGATCTCCAAACGGCACTCTGGCTTCCAAAGAGTTTACGCTGATACAGCGATCGGCTCTGAGCACATCATACATGTGAAGCTCCCTGATCCTTTTTTTAGACTCCTCCTGAAACTCCTCCGCACTCGGTGCGAAGTCCGTGTACTTATATCCGAAAAGCTCATCCGATATTTCCCCGGTGAGCAAAACCTTTATATCCGTATTCTCCCTGATCCACTTGCAGAGAAGATACATACCGATCGACGCTCTGATCGTCGTGATGTCGTAGGTGGCGAGCGCCTGTATCACCGGCTCCACAGCCTCTATGACATCCTCTGCCGTTATGATCACCTCGTGATGATCCGAGTGTATGTAGTCCGCAACCTGCCTTGCGTACTTCAGATCGATCGCATCGATATCCATTCCTATCGCAAATGTCGGTATCGGCTCCGGCAGTAGCTTTGCCGCCACACCGCATACAAGCGATGAATCAAGTCCTCCCGATAACAAAAACCCTATCGGCTGGTCCGCGGTAAGTCGTTTTTTTATACCACCTATCAGTCTGTCATGGATGCCTTCACATATTGCATCCACTCCTTCATCCATTATCCCGAGTCCGTTTGACAAAGTCATGCTTCCTGCAGTAGCACGACTGTGGGCGTTTCCGACTCCGCTTAAGTGTCTTCCCTGTCCGGCCTTTCCGGGATTCCAGCCTGCCTTCGCATATACACCGCCCGTGGTCATATCACGGTAGCTTGTGAACTCTCCGTTTTTATAAAAATGTCCCGGTGGAAACGGTTTTATTTCCTTGGCAACACCGACTATGTTTTTCGGTTCCGACGCAAACAGTATATATCCTTCATCATCATAACCGTAGTACAAAGGTCTGATGCCTATCGGATCGCGGGCTGCGATAAACTCGTCCTTTTCACCGTCGTATATCACACAGGCGAACTCCGCATCCAAAAGATTAAACATCGCCACACCGAGCTTCTCGTATAACGGCATCAGAAGTTCGCAATCGCTTCCGCTCTCAAAAGGATATCCGATCGATGACAGATACTCCTTCAAAGGTCCGAACCCGTACACCTCACCGTTGCACACTACAGCGTTTCCTCGATGTGTGAAGGGCTGCATGCCCGTAGCTCCCGGTCCCATGATCGACAAACGATTGAATCCGATCCAGCCTCTTTTTACCTTGATGTGATCGGACATGTCCGGTCCTCTCGACTGCGTCTTCATAAGCATCTCCGAAAAGAAGCCTTCGGACACATCAGGCCTTGCATAAGTCAGTATCGCGCACATTTTTTTGTCCTCCTAAACCAAAGAAAGACAAAGACGTCCCAGAGTTTCCTCTGAGACGCCTTTGCCTCACTGCAACGCATCATATCATATTTTTAGAAACTTGTCAAGAAAAAATTTCAGAAAGCATTTATACTTTTATTCACACTCCCGATAGCACAGCTTCCACCTGCTCACGTTTTTCATAAAGCACACACCCGCCCTCATGGTCATCTACAAGGAGATTACCGTCGCGGAGTTTTTTGAAAAATGTCGAGTTCACGGACTCGCGCAAAGATGTCTCTCTGACATTTATATCAGAGTACGGAGAAAAAGGACAGGGCTCCGCATCACCGTGTGAGTTTATATGGAAAAACCCACGCCCGGCCGCAACACAACCACCGGAGCTTTTTTCATCACCCGGAAAAGCTATAAATACCATCTCCGGGATATCCTCTCTGAGCTTACCCATCCGATCTTTCAGATACTCTCTTTGCTCATCTGATATCGAAAGTTCCTTTGCCTCATCCGAGATCGGAACATACTCAACATAGATCACAGCCTTACAGCCTTTATCCGCAAGCTCCTCTAAAAATCCGTCCGAAATGACCTCTTCTAAGTTCTGCGTAGTCACCGTCACGGAGACTCCGAAGATCAGGCCGTCCTTTTTAAACCTGTTCATATTTTTGATGAGGATATCATATATCCCATCACCACGACGATCATCAGTAGTATCTTTGTCTCCCTCGATACTGAGTATCGGCACGAGGTTTCTGTGCTTATCAAACATCTTTTCGTACTTATCGTCTATATAAGTTCCGTTTGAAAACACCGGGAAAAGTATATCCTGTCTTTTTGAAGCAGCCTCGATCACATCGCGGCGAAGTAAAGGCTCGCCGCCTGCTAAAAGGATAAAGCTTATACCCATATCCGAAGCCTCATCAAAAATATCCGACCACTCTTTAGAAGTAAGCTGGTCTGTCGGATCATCATCAGTAGTCGCTTCCGTACAACGTGAATAACACCCCGCACAGTGCAGATTACACTCGCTGGTGATACTCGCGATCAAAAACGGCGGTACATGCTCACCGTGCTTTTTTGCTTCCTTTCTTTTCTTCGATGCAGACTTACTTGCCGAGGCAAATCGGAGCATAAATGCACTTTCCCGTGGATTCTTCAAGGTCGCACGAAGGGCATCCGAGACAACCCTTTCCACACCCTTTGTCATGTACTCCTGGATGTCAAAGTCTTTTTCCATAGTTTTATCTCCCTCCTATTATTGCTTTTTGCGATGTCTGACTATACTGATATGCCCTACGCATAGGCATATCTTCGACATCTCCACCCACTTTATCTCACTTTATACATCATTAAGATTATCTTGTCAAGCAAAAAAATTTGACGAAATTCCTAATTTTTAGTATAATCAGCAGGATGGTAATACACATTAGCCAAGGAGGTTATATGCAATGCAGCTTGAATTGAAAAACATCAACAAAAGCTTCGGTCAAAAGCACGTGCTAAAGGACGTGAATCTGTCCGTAAAAAGCGGTCAGGCACTCGGGCTTTTGGGAAGAAACGGAGCGGGTAAAACCACGACTATCCGTATTCTTATGGATGTGTTTGGTGCTGACTCGGGTGAGATTCTTCTCGACGGAGTACCTATCGACCATGAAAAAGTAAGTAAAGGATATCTGCCGGAAGAGAGAGGCCTATATCCGAAGAAAAAGATCTTCGATCAGCTTGTCTACCTTGCAAGACTTAAAGGTATGAGCAGGGCTGACGCTGAAAAAGGCGTAGACAAATGGCTCGGACGTCTCGGAATGTTTGAGCACAGAAACGCTCGTCTCGATACCCTGTCAAAAGGAAATCAGCAAAAGATCCAGCTGATCACCGCTGTTATCCACAATCCTGATATAGTTGTTCTCGACGAGCCTTTTTCGGGACTTGATCCGGTAAACGCCATGATACTTGAGGACGTGGTTAAAAGTCAGATTGAAGAAGGAAAGATCGTTCTTTTCTCCAGTCATCAGATGAACTATGTTGAGGAGTTCTGCGACAACATAGCCATCTTAAATCAGGGAAATATAGTTCTCTCCGGTGACATCCGCGAGATAAAAAGAAGCTACACCAGAGACAAACTTGTCATAAAAAGCGAGAATGCTGACAGTATCATGTCTGCCTACGGCGACGCCTGTCAAAAGCAAGAAGACGGTTCTCTTATATTAAAAATGTCAAGTCCTGACAATAAAAAACAGATCATGCAAAAGATCGCATCTGAGTATGAGATCGATGAGATCAGAGTTTATGAACCGTCGATGAACGATATATTTGTAGAGTATACCGGAAGTGAGGTGAATACTGAAGATGAAACAGTTTAAGACTATATTCGGCTTTGAGCTCGGAGCCCATCTTAAAAACAAAGCCTTCGTGGGAGTAACTATCTTTTTGGTAGTTGTCATAGCTGTCGCGTTATTTTTACCGCGCATACTTCAGTCCTTCTCCTCAGATGAGAAAGGTACCGAAACAGATGCTCAAAGCAAAAGCGCTGTCGCTATCCTGGTCGAAGGAGATGTAGATAAGGATCTGGCAATGCAAGCCTTCGAAGAGATCGCTAAAAGCGACGGAAAAGAGCTTGTGGCAGAGTCCGATCTTGAGAACGTCAAAACAAAGATCATGTCGGGTGACTATGCATACGCGTATGTAATTCATGATCTGAAAAGCTACACTTATTATGTAGAGACATTAAACATCTATTCCGATAAGCAGGGGCCATCTGATGCCGCCATGGAAAGACTGAATTATTACACTTTGATGAAGCAGTCCGGCGTGAACTCAGATGAGCTAAAAAAAGCATCCGACATCACTGTCGAGGGCACTGCCGAGGTTTTAGGAAATGATCAGTCGCAGAATTATTTTTACACTTATATCATGATATTCGCACTGTATATGATCATACTTCTATACGGACAGATGGTCGCTACAAATGTTGCCAGCGAAAAAAGTTCACGTGCTATGGAGGTACTTATCACGTCGGCGAGACCGGCAGCTTTGATGTTTGGAAAGATCCTTGCTGCTTGCGTTGCCGGAATGAGTCAGCTTATCCTGGTATTCGGAACTGCAGTTTTATGCTACAATATAAACAGTGACTACTTTACCGACAATCCGATCGTCAGATCCATATTCAATATCCCGACCGAGATGATATTCTATTTGCTGTTATTCTTCATTTTGGGATTTATGCTTTATGCTATGATGTTCGGTGCGATAGGCTCCATGGCAACAAAAGTAGAGGACATAAACACACTTCAGACACCTGTTACGATGATCTTTGTTATCGCATTTATGATCGTTATATTCGGAATGAACGGAGATGTTAATTCTCCTATCATGGTCGTTGCATCTTATGTCCCGTTTACATCTCCGATGGCTATGTTCACACGAGTTGTAATGGGAAATATAGCTTGGTTTGAGATAGTTATATCGGTGATCATACTTATCGCATCAACCATCGGTATCGGTATCCTTTCTGCGAGGATATATCGTGCCGGAGTCCTTCATTATGGTAAGGCGCCTAAGTTTATGGAGATGCTTTCAAAGGCAAAAACAAGTATCTGATATGAGTAGTGTGTCAAAAGGGAACACCGTTTTGGTCGGTGCTCCCTTTTTTTATATCATATGTTGGGCAAACATATGCGCATATTATTCTACATCCTGAAGTGCAGCATAATCTTCCTCTCCGGTTCTGATCTTTACGACTCTGTTTACAGGATATACAAAGATCTTTCCGTCACCGATCTTACCGGTGTAAAGAGTTTTCTTTGCGGTCTCGATGACGCTGTCAACAGGGATACCGCTGACTACTACCTCCAGTTTGATCTTTGGTAAAAGTGTCATGTCCATCTCGACTCCACGGTACATCTCGCCGGCACCTTTTTGGATACCGCAACCGCTGACCTGTGTTACCGTGATACCTGTCACACCGAGAGTGTTCAGCGCTCTCTTCATCTTATCATACCGTGACAGCTTGGTGATGATGACAACCTTGTAGATACCTGAATCAGGTATAGTTCCCTCGAGCTCTTTGGCTACATTCTCTACCGGAACTGCGGCGTTTCTCATCGCCTCACTTGCTTCCTCATATGCAGCCACACCGAGGTTTGTGTTCTCGTTTGCTGACATAGCACCTGTTGATACATCCATGATAGAAAAGCCTGAATATGCACTTGCCAAACCATGCTCGGTGAGATCGAGTCCTTCGAGCTCCTCTTCCTCACTTACTCTAAGTCCGAAGATAGCCTTGATGATCGCAAATACGATAAGCATACCGACCGCTGCCCAGGCAGCTACTGCCGCAAATCCAACCAACTGGATACCGAGCTGATCAAAGCCTCCTCCGTAGAAAAGACCTTCCTTGATACCTGCAAGCTCAAAGCCCGGTGCGCTTGATGTAGCAAAAAGTCCGGTTGCGATAGTTCCCCAGATACCGTTCATCATATGAACTGCTACGGCACCTACCGGATCATCTACATGAAGCTTGTAATCAAGAAGCCATACTCCGAAGATCACTAAAAGTCCTGAGATAGCTCCGATAGCGATAGCACCCGATGCATCAGTCACATCACATGGAGCGGTGATAGCTACAAGTCCTGCCAGAGATGCGTTCAGACACATCGACACATCCGGCTTACCGTATCTGATCCAGGTAAAGACCATACATACCACAGTCGCAACAGAAGGCGCGATGGTAGTCGTAACAAATACAGATGCAAGCTGCTCAACAGTAGTACAAGCTGCACCGTTGAATCCATACCAGCCGAGCCACAGGATGAACACACCCAAAGCTCCGATAACAAGGTTATGTCCCGGGAAGGCATTTACCTTGATAACCTTTCCCGACTTATCTCTCTCAAACTTTCCGATACGCGGTCCGACCATGATCGCTCCGACTAAAGCTGCGATACCACCCACCATATGGATCGCACATGACCCTGCAAAATCATGGAATCCCATCTGAGCAAGCCAGCCGCCTCCCCAGATCCAGTGAGCCTCGATCGGATAGATCAAAGCCGAGATGACAGCGGAGTATACGCAGTAGCTCAAAAACTTTGTACGCTCTGCCATAGCTCCGGATACGATGGTCGCTGTAGTCGCGCAGAACACAAGGTTGAACACGAAGTTTGACCAATCAAAATCCGCATACGCTGTAAAAATATCAAGCCCGGGCTTTCCGATAAGTCCCACCATGTCTTCTCCCAAAAGGAGACCGAAACCGATCAGGATAAAAACCACACACCCGATACAAAAATCCATAAGGTTCTTCATGAGGATATTGCCGGCATTTTTTGCCCTGGCAAATCCTGACTCCACCATCGCAAATCCCGCCTGCATCCAGAAGACGAGAGCAGCACCGATGAGGAACCATACTGCAAATAGTTTCCCGTCCATCAGCTCCAATACTTCTTCCATAAACCTATCCTCCATTTCTATTTTTTATAAAAACAAAGGGCGTCCCGGTTACAAAACCGAGACGCCCTTGCCTCAACAAAACGTATCATAACACAAATGAATAATAATGTCAACTATTTTCTTTCACTTGTTAAATATTATCAAGAATCTCTTTAGTTATTATTCCTCCTGGACAGAGGTTGCTCAAATCGATTTTTCTCAGTATTTTCGGGCACTTCCGTCGGATAGTCGCCTGTAAAGCACGCGTTACAAAAGTCGTTACTTTTTATCAATTCATGCAGCGATCCTACCGGTAAATAACTCAAAGAATCGGCACCGATCATCCCTGCGATCTCCTCCACACTATGATGACAGGCGATGAGATTTTCCTCCGAATCTATATCCGTACCGTAGTAGCACGGATGTAAAAACGGTGGCGCACTTATTCGCATATGTATCTCCTTCGCGCCTGCATCGCGAAGGAGTTTTACGATATGCCCGCTCGTCGTGCCACGCACGATCGAGTCATCTATAAGGACTATCCTCTTTCCTTCTACAGTAGATCTGATAGGATTGAGCTTTATACGAACCTGATTTACTCTCTCCTCCTGCGTCGGAGAGATAAAGGTCCTTCCTATATACTTATTTTTGATCAATCCTATACCGTATGGTATCCCTGATTCCAAAGCATACCCCAAAGCGGCATCAAGACCTGAGTCAGGCACACCCACTACCACATCAGCGATACCCTTATCATCCTCTCTTGCGAGGATCCTTCCGGCTCTTATCCTGGCCTCGTGAACTGATACACCATCGATAACAGAGTCAGGTCTTGCGAAGTATATGTACTCAAAAATACATGTCTTTTTCTTCTTTTTTTCTACATGATTTGAGTAGCTTATCACTCCCGGCGCTTCCTTCTTTACCGTCACTCCCGCGCGAACAGGTGCCGAAGAAAAAGCCTTTTCATCAGACTGACCGAAGACCAGAACCTCGCCCGGCATCAGATCTCTGATAAACTCAGCTCCGACCGCCTCTAAAGCACAGCTCTCGGATGCCACGATGTAGTGACCGTCTGCTTTTTTTCCATAGCAAAGAGGTCTGAATCCATGAGGATCCCTAGCTGCGATAAGCTTGGTCGCGGACATCAAAACAAGTGAGTATGCTCCCTCTAAATAAGGCATGGTCGCCATCACCGCTTCTTCGATAGACGGATGAGTAAGCCTTTCTCTGGTCACCAGATACGCGATGATCTCAGTATCAGATGTCGAGTGAAAGATAGCTCCGGAAAGCTCGAGCTTACTTCGAAGATCGTAAGCATTACTTATGTTTCCGTTGTGAGCGAGCGCCATTCTCCCCTTCTGGTGGTTTACCTCCATCGGCTGACAGTTATTTCTCCCGTCCCCACCTGTCGTCGAATACCTGACATGCCCTATGCCCATCGTCCCCGTGGGGAGCTTATCAAGTATCTCTCCGTCAAATACGGTGTGAACCTCACCTATATCCTTATGTGAGAAAAATAATCCGTCGTCGCCGACAACGATACCACAGCTTTCCTGCCCGCGATGTTGAAGTGAATACAGACCGTAGTACACATCCTTTGCCACTGCATAAGGCTTATCTGTATAAACTCCGAAGACACCGCATTCTTCATGAATGGAATGCATAGATACCTCCAAAATAGTAAAAGGCGCCCCGGATTTCTCCGAGACGCCTTTGCCTCAACGCTATGTATCATATCACATGTATAGGTGAGTGTCAAGTGATTTTTTTAAAAAGATGGCGTAGACTCTTGCCTTTTTCCTATTTATATGATATACTTTTACAAAAATTTACACGGGAGGCTACACAGTCATCATGAACGTTTTTCCGTCACTGGAGCAGGTCAAAGACTATGCTTCAAAAAATGAATACGACATCGTACCTATAAGCATGGAGATTCTGTCGGACTTTATCACACCGATAGAGGCTATGCGTATTCTTCAAAATATCTCGGTTCATTGCTTTATGCTTGAATCCGCCATGGCACAGGAGCACTGGGGTCGCTATACCTTTATGGGATATGATCCCAAGCTTGATATCACCTGTATCGACGGACATCTTCAGGCGGGAGATCTGATAGATATCGACACAGATGATCCGTCTTCTTTTCTTCGTGACATCTTAAAAAAATACCGCTCACCTCGCATACCCGAGCTTCCTCCCTTTACCGGAGGTCTGGTAGGCTATTTTGCGTTTGACTATCTCGGATATTCAGAGCCCACCATACGAGTGGACGTAGAGGATGAGGAGGCTTTCAAGGATGTCGACCTGATGCTCTTTGACAAAGTCATCGCTTTTGATCATGTAAAACAAAAGATAGTCCTCATAGTAAATATAAAGCTTGAAGATATCGAGACATCATATAACAAAGCGATCGTCGAGCTGAATCAAATGAAGCATCTTTTGAAAAACGGCAAGAAAAAACAGGACTGTTCCGGACGAATCACAGGCAAGATCGACGCCCTGTTTTCCGAAGAAGAATACTGTGAGATGGTCGAAAAAGGAAAGAGATACATCCGCGAGGGAGACATCTTCCAGGTCGTCCTTTCCAACCGACTCTCCGCTCCTTTTGAAGGTAGCCTGTTAAATACATATAGGATGCTTCGCACCATCAATCCGTCGCCTTATATGTTTTATTTTTCCGGAACGGACGTCGAGGTTGCAGGCGCTTCACCGGAAACACTGGTAAAGCTTGAAAATGGTATACTACATACATTCCCTCTTGCGGGATCACGACCAAGGGGTCTGACCGATGAACAAGACAAGGCTCTGGAAGATGAGCTTTTAAAGGATGAAAAAGAGCTCGCCGAGCACAACATGCTTGTCGATCTCGGACGCAACGACCTCGGAAGAGTATCGAAGTTTGGAACCGTAGAGGTGGAGACTCTCAGAGAGGTGCAGCGTTACTCACACATCATGCATATCGGCTCGACTGTTCGCGGCGAGATAGCAGATGACAAGGATGCGCTTTCAGCCATAGAGGCTATACTGCCTGCCGGGACTCTTTCCGGAGCACCGAAGATTCGCGCATGTCAGATCATCGGAGAACTCGAGAACAATAAACGTGGAATCTACGGCGGGGCGATCGGCTACATCGACTTTACCGGCAACATAGACACATGTATCGCGATCCGCATAGCATATAAGAAAAATGGCAAGGTATTTGTCAGAAGCGGTGCCGGTATAGTCGCAGACAGCGTACCGGAGACCGAATACGTGGAAAGCTTAAATAAAGCAAAAGCAGTAATAGTAGCGCTGCAAAAGGCGAGCGAGATGGATGAATGATCGCAAATACAAACTGTTTTTCACGATAAGATCATAAATCAGAAAGGACCTGTAGACATGATATTACTTATAGATAATTATGACAGCTTTTCATATAATCTTTTCCAGATGATAGGCTCGATAGATCCGGATATAAAGGTAGTAAGAAACGATGCTTTGACTACGGATGAGATTCGCTCTATGCATCCGACCTGCATCATACTTTCACCGGGACCGGGAAAGCCTTCCGATGCAGGTATATGTGAAGATGTAGTAAAGGAACTCTCATCAGAGATTCCCATACTCGGTGTATGCTTAGGTCATCAGGCGATATGCGAAGCATTCGGAGCGACTGTAACCTATGCAAAAACTCTGATGCACGGCAAGCAGTCTGAAACAGAGTTTGATACTGATTGTCCGGTATTTGACTCGATCCCAAAAAGCGCACCGGTGGGAAGATATCACTCTCTATCAGTAGATAAAAAAACAATCCCTGATGAACTGAAGATAACAGCGACCGCTGACGACGGGGAGGTTATGGCGCTTTGCCACAAAACCCTGCCTGTCTACGGACTTCAGTTCCACCCGGAATCCATCCTTACTCCTTACGGAAAAGCTATGCTTCAAAACTTTTTAAATGAAAGTCATCGCTTCATGTCACGCCGACATGATTCAAGTTCATACGGTATTTGATCACACAAAAAAACAGCGCAAACTTTTTGGTCTGCGCTGTTTTAATTTTATTTGTTTTTCTCAAAAAATGCTTCTAACTTTGCGAGCAATCCGTCCTTATCTATCGTCTTTAGTAAGTAGTCAGCCGGCTCTAAATTGATCACTGAAAGAACACTTTCTCTATCTCCGTGACTCGTCAAAAACATCACGGGGATGTTGCCGGTGTCAGAGTCATTTTTAAGCATCGAAGCGACCTGAGGTCCGTTTGCTATGGGCATCTCATAATCAAGCAATACGAGATCTACTTTGTTTTTTGCAAGCTGGCTTATAGCCTGCACTCCGTTATTTGCCATTTTTACATGATATGTGCTGTTTAACCACTCTCTGACAGTCCACATATAAGTCAGATCATCATCAACTATCATGACAGTTTTTTTGCGATTCTCTCCGGAGTTTTTTTGCAGATATGTATTTACATTTTTAAGCAGCAGGTCGATGTCAAGAGGCCTCATATAACACTCGAGTATATCCTGCTCCGGTATGATCTTTTTGACTACATTGTACTGATCCATCTCACCGATCAGAATGAGTCCGATATCTCTGTCACTGATCACATCCTTTAGGTATACCAAAGCATCAGTGATCTCCTCCATACCTTCACTCATATAAAGTATGATGAGCTCCGTATCATCGAGAGATTCCTCTATTTCTTTGATACTTGCATGAACAAAAGCAGTCTTGATACCGCTTCCTTCAAACTTTGATTTCAAGCTCTTTGCCAAAAAGCTTTCGGTCGCGCTTACTATCGCTACCTTTCCTACATCGTTGTTTTCCATGTAATACTCACACTCCCTCCTCGGCCTTGGCTTTGATTTCATCCCAATCCATCTTTAAAAGCAGTTCTTTTATGCTTTGTAGTCTTGTCTCATCTTCATCATGCAGACTATAGTTATCTAGCTCCTTCAGTAACTCATCCATCAGATCAAAATCCATACTTGACGCTATCTCTATGATAGTCTGATAAGCTTCTTTAAGCTCCGCCTTTCCTATCTCCGGCTTATCGCTCTGTGATGAGTCATCTGCATCAAGTATCGGTTTTAATTCACTTTCAAGTCCTCTGTACAGATCCAAAAGCTCCTTTGTATGTGCATCGATATAGGCTTTATCTCCCTCATTTCCTGCATCTTCTAAGCTCTTTGCAAGCTCAGATATATGCTTTGCTCCGATGATCCGTGCTGAGCTTTTCAGTGCGTGAACCTTGATAGTATAGTTCTTTATATCTTCTTCATCATAGTGCGTCTCGATCTCGTCGGCTTTTGATGCGGCGGTTTTATAAAACACGGTAAGTATCGAAAGATACCCTTCTTCTCCTCCGCCGTTTTTAATTCCTTCATCCACATCAAGCTCTGATATATCATATAGCTCTTTGGGAAACAAATCAGACTCCTGATCAGCGTGTCCGGAATACTCCCCTTTAGCATCACCGGATACGGTCATATCGATATCATCCGGTTCATACTCTGTTATTTTATCATCCGGGAGCAAATTATACAAGAGCTTTTCAAGTTTTTCTCCGTCCACAGGCTTTGAAAAGTAAGTGTCAAACCCGGCATCAAGATACATCTCTCTGGCTCCCGATACCGCATTTGCCGTGAGTGCGACAGTGGGTGTCAAAGTATTTTTACCGGATTTTTTTATGAATGAAAGTGTTTCGATTCCATCCATATCGGGCATCATATGATCGATAAAGATCGCATCGTATTTTATTTTATCCGAAAGCTCGAGCGCTTCTTTTCCTGATAGCGCGGTATCTATTTTTATCTTCGTTTTTTTCAAAAGATTCTCGATCACGGAGAGGTTTACCTCCGTATCATCTACTACAAGTATCCTTGCATCCGGCGCATGAAACAGCTCATGATAATCATGTGTTTGTCTATCATCAAAGCGACGTGACAGATCACCTATCTCATCCCACCTGATGACCTTTTGCGAGACGGAAAATGAAAAACTCGATCCTTTTCCGTACTCACTTTTCACGTCAAGTGTGCTTTCCATCATCTCAAGAAGCTGCTGCGTAATATTTATCCCAAGTCCGGTGCCCTCGATGGATCTGTTTCTCTTTTCCTCGATACGTGTAAAAGTAGAAAAAAGCTTATCGATATCCTCTTCCTTTATTCCGATACCGGTGTCTGTAACAGTTATGCTGAGCATGATATCTTCATCATCCGTTTTATCAAATGATACGGATAAAGTAACCGTTCCTTTTTCCGTATACTTGACAGCATTAGTAAGGAGATTCAGCACACACTGTCTTATACGCACCTCATCTCCGTAAAGGCTGTTCGGGATGTGCTTATCTACATCTACTTCGAGTCTGAGTCCCTTATTATTTGCCCTTTCATTGACCATATTTATAAGATCATTTATCAGAGATGAAAGCTCATAACGTACCGGTATGATCTCCATCTTTCCTTCTTCTATCTTTGACAGATCAAGTATATCATTTATCAGAGAAAGAAGCGTTTTTCCGGCAGACATGATATCGGAAGCATAGCGCCTTGTCTGTTCTTCTTTACTTTCTCTGAGTATCATCTCATCCATTCCGATCACCGCATTGATCGGTGTACGGATCTCGTGAGACATATTTGCAAGGAAGGATGACTTCGCCTGGTTTGCTCTGTCTGCCAAGCCTCTTTGTTCCTCAAGTTCACTCATGTATCTGAAGTGCTCTGTCTCATCTACAAGAGAGTAAAGAGTTCCGATCCTCTCTCCATTATGCATGAGGTCATTTTTTTCGGGTATATATATGCGGTTTTCAACTACTATATTTTCATCAAAATCAACTGCTCTTTTTACTATCTTTAACACACTTTCCGGGTCATCATCTATCGCCGGGAAAAGTATCTTCATCGGTTCATTATAATACCGGATCGCCCCTTCACTATCTGTGGCCAGAATCCCCTCTGCAAGCCTGTCGATAACGAAATCCTTCGCTATCTCGCTCATACCCAGCAGGTCGTATCTGATGATCGCAAATATCATCAGTATGGTCCCGATAAAGTATCCGAGCATCATTATGTCATATTCATCTGTGAGCTTCACGATCCCGGTAACCTGCACAACATAAAATACAGCCTCGATAATAACGGAGATAATAACAACTCCGATCCTTTTTCTTGCAGTCCGTATGTTTTTTTGTTTATGTCTTGCGATAAACAAAAATGTTATTCCTACGATTATATACAGAATCTGCATAGAAAAGAATATGTTGTACATAAAACCGTTTTCATGCGTGAGCTTCGGAAAAATACCACCTGTCGCAAACTGCATCCTTCTGTAATAGGAGTTGGAACTTCCTGTTCCCATGGAAAAGATCACGAAGTATATACCCATATGGGCTAAAACAAGTATACTCTTAATAAAGGTGGGAATACGTCTGCCTGTCAGCTCGCATATGAATAAGAACATAAAAAATGAAAACCAGATACGTCCCGCATACGAGATCTTGAGCGCAACCACATAAGTATCTCTGGTTTGGGATGTCATCTCAAAAAGATATCCCAGATTGTTTATCAACGTCGCCAAGCAACTCAAAAGCAGATAAGAATGAAGTGGTTTTTTCCAGTTTTTTACCACTATCCAGCTTTCGATAAAAACACCCGCTATGCTGATATATTGGATTGTCAAGAGTGCTTCGCGCATTTTTTTACTTCATCTCCTTCGTATTATGAACGTTTTCAATAATAATTAAAGATTACTTAAGATTTATATGTTATAATCATTCATGACAGATCAAAAAAACATAGAACAACACATATTTATCAATATCTGATCGAAAAAATCAGTGTAGGAACGGAGGATCATCATGGATAAACAAAAAAGCAATTTCCCCAAGTTTATGCTTTTGTGGGCCGGCGAGCTCATATCATCGATAGGCGGAGGACTTACCAGCTTCGGCCTCGGTGTATATGTCTTTAATCAGACCGGAAGTGCCGCAAGCATGGCTATCATAACTTTGCTTGGATTCTTGCCTACATTTTTATTCAGCGTCCCGGCGGGTGTCCTTGCTGATCGATATGACAGAAGAATCCTTATGATGATCGGTGACGGCTTTTCCGCTCTTGGTATCGTATACATCCTTATCTGTATGATGCAGGGCGAATGCGCAGTGTGGCAAATCGGTCTGGGTGTCTTTGTGAGTGCAACCTTTCAGGCGTTACTCGAACCCGCATACAGCGCTACGATCACGGATCTTTTGACCAAGGACGAGTACTCCCGCGCCAGCGGACTTGTCGGCATAGCCGGAAATGCACGCTATCTTATCTCTCCGATGATCGCCGGACTTCTTTTAGCCGTAGGCGATGTGAAGCTTTTGATGATCATCGATATATGTACTTTCTTTTTAACCGTAGCATCTACCTTCGTTGTAAAAAGAGGACTAAAGACAAAGCCCTCGGAAAACAAAGAATCATTTTTCGGCAGCCTAAAGTCCGGCTGGAAGGCTATCCGCGACCGCAAAGGAATCCTCGTTCTCATACTGGTCGCATCGGCCATCACACTTTTTATGGGTGTTTTCCAGATATTGGCTGAGCCTCTGGTTCTCGCATTTTCCGATGCAAAGACTCTCGGTATAACCGAGACTATATGTGCCAGTGGAATGCTGGTATCAAGTATTTTCCTCGGTATCCGAGGCATCAAAAAAAGATTTGTTTTGGTGCTCTCTTTATCGCTGGCGGCAGCAGGTGTGTTTATATTCGGTTTCGGCATCTGGGAAAACATTTATCTCATCGCACCTTTCGGGTTCATGTTCTTTGTAATGCTTCCCTTTGCAAACAACTCGCTTGATTACCTGGTACGCACCAATATCCCCGACGAGCTGCAGGGACGTGCCTGGGGCCTGATCGGATTTTTATCAAACATCGGATATGTAGTCTCCTTCGGACTGTCGGGAGTGCTCTCCGACTTCCTCGGAAAACTGCTAAACATCGGAGTGGGCCGAGGAGCCGCGCTCGTGATCCAGGGTTCAGGTGTACTGCTCGTAGTCATCTCTTTGATCCTGCTTCGCATCAAGAGTGTAAAGGCTTTGGAAAACTGATCACCCTCACTTCTTTTTTGCCAGCGCCATCGCACCGATATAGCTCACCACTGCGAGCCCCGCGTATACAATAGTTATGATCACAGTAGGTAAAATATGACCCATTATTATTCCTAAAAATACAGAGGCTCCCGTTAGGATCATGGTCACAAACATGTTTGGCAGAAGATAGATCGTCACCGCCGCCCCCTGCTTGATCACTTCTATCTCATTCTCCCATTCGAGTTTCATATGCTTGATACCGCATACGCATCCCCACGTAGTCGAAAAAGCACACAATACAAATCCAAGTATCAGATACAGTATAGTTTCAAGTACCGGCACCTTCGCGGAAATACACATGCATAAGGTAGTGACGATCATCGCCGGTACATTCATATACATATTAAAAAGCATCTTGCCCTGATATACCTTTTTCATATCGAGAGGTAAGCTCTTTATTATCCAGTAATTCTTTCCTTCCAAAGACGGAGAGCAGCAGGTGGTCGAAACCATCCCGATAAAGAAAAATATTATGAACGGGATAGCCGGCTGTACGACTGCATGATCAAACTGTGCACCCTTAGTCACAAGGCCGATTATCTTATCAAAGCCTATGATCAGAGTTACTATTCCGAGCAGGGTCGATAGTATCACTCCCATCGCTCCGTTTGTCATATAAGTAGTCGATCCGACAAGTCTTTTAAACTCCTTAAATGCGATCGTATTGAGTATGCCCTTTTTCTTCTGCGATGTCATCTTATACTTTCTCGCAGCCGCATGTGATTTGAGCTTGGAGTTTATCGTTCTGTAGGATCTGCCGACCAGCATAAATAACACTACAAAAAGAACAACACTTATGACTACCAAAAACAGTACCGAAAGTATATTCGACCCTGTCACACCGTCTGAAAACCAGCCCGCAGGCAGATAGACTTTAGCAATACCCACGGTCATATCATAGCTTTGCTCGAGAGTTTCTTTTACCTTTCCGTCCTTGAGCATATCCTCCATTAAAAAACGAAAAGCAAAAACAGCTATCACAAAGATAAAAGTAAAGACTGTCTGAAGGATATTTCTCCTTTTAAATCCCGCAAAGATCCTCGCTATGATAAATCCTAAAAATGATGCCAGTAATGTCGGTATGATCGGAACAAACAGGGTTAATACCAACCATAGGATATAAACGTAAAATGCGGGCTTGGCAAAAATACCATATCCTATCAACATCGCCACGGATATACTCAGATGCCACGCCATCCCTTTAATATACATGTATAAAAACTTACATGCGGCGATACTTTTCGGCGCAAACGGAAGACTCATAAGCATATCATATTCTTTAAAATTAAAAAGATATCCGTTTGTCTTAAACAAAGTAAAAACAAATGCGAGCAAACTCATGATAAGTGCACACATAACAGGTGCCGCCTGTATCATACCTGTCATACCATACCCGATACAGGTCAGTATCGCAAAGCCCATGACCAATAAATAAAGCATACATACACCTACTATGCCGCCTATTATCTTGCCCTTTTTCTTGCCATCCTTGCAGTATCTGAGTGTGTTTATCCGGCTGGTAGAAAGCAAGAGGGTTTTTAAAAGAAGGATGTTTTTATTCATCTTTTGCCTCGCTTTCTACATTTACTCCCTCTGACTCTAAGAACGCCTCTTCGAGAGTATTTCCTTCAGTGATCTCTTCCATGGTTCCGGTAGATATTATCTTTCCCTGCTTGATGATAGCAACCTTATTGCAAAGTTTTTCCGCCACATCAAGTACATGAGTCGAGAAAAATATCGCGGTACCGCGCTCACACATCTGCTTCATGACCTCCTTCAATGTAAAGGACGCCTTCGGATCGAGTCCGACAAAGGGCTCATCAAGCACTAAAAGCTTCGGCTCATGTATGAGCGCAGATATGATCGCGATCTTTTGTTTCATACCGTGTGAATACGAACCGATCTGATCTCCGAGAGCATTTGTGATCTCAAACATATCGGCGTATTTTTTGATCCTTTCCTCTCGTGTTTTCTCATCAATATCAAAAACATCTGAGATGAAATTCAGATACTGTATTCCGGTCAGGTTCTCATAAAGATCGGGGTTATCAGGTATATAAGCAGTGACCTTTTTGCACTCCATAGACTCTGTTTTTACCGAGTGTCCATCGATAAAAATATCCCCTTCGGTAAAGTCGAGAACTCCCACCACAGCACGAATAGTAGTAGACTTACCGGCACCGTTATGTCCTATAAATCCATAGATATCACCGCTCATGACAGTGAGGGATACATCGTCCGCTGCCTTCTTTCCTCCGCCATAAGACTTGCTGTAATTTTTGATCTCAAGTATGACCTTTTCTGACATTTTTTTCTCTCCTTTATACATTTATTATAATATGACTATTTGTGTACTGATACTTACCCCAGAAGCTCACTGATTAAATCAAAATCAAATGCATCCAGGGCTTCACGAATCTTAGATACTTTTTCCTTTTCTTCATCCACAACCCTGTATCCATCGAGCTTACCAAGCTCTTCCTCTATACCCATATCATCGCACTCCCCGGCATATCCCCTGATACTTGCATAAATGTCTGCAAGTTCATCTGCTCCGATCTCTGGACTGTCATCATCCGCATCATCCGGCTCGTCTTCGGCAACCGTGACCACTTCCTTTAGCACATCCTTAAAAGCCATATATTCTTCCATTACTCTTTCATGGTTTTCAAGAATAAAATCAATATTGTTTTCTTTTCCGGCGGTCTCAAGTGCCTGTGCATCTTCAGAAAGATCCATCGCTCCGATCAGCTTGGCTGAGCTTTTCAGTGCATGTATTTTTATGGTATAGTTCTCCCAATCCTGCTCAGCAAAGTAACCTTTAAGCTCTTTTTCCTTTGTATCCATCGAATCGTAGAATATCTGCATCACGCTTTGCAGAGCATCTTCGGATCCACTGTTTTTAAGAGCTTTATCAGCGTCTATCCCGGCGAGACTGTGATACTTATCCTTTGGTTTTTTCTCCTCGTTACTACTCTCATCCGAAAGGGCAGGAATCTTTGTTTTATCTTCCAAAGTATCTGTTGTATCTGAGACGTTTTCAACAAGATCATTAATCTCCTGATCCTCATCATACAACTCATCCTCTTCGATCTGCTCAGGAATAAATGAACCGAGATTATATGTGATCTTACCTTTATCCATATACAAAAGTCCAAACGCTCCCGGCCCGCAGTTTGCTGATATAGCGGATGACGCCTTTTGGAAAACTATGCGCTTAAACTTAGTTCTTACCCTGACCTTATCTACGATCCAATTCAGATCCTCCTCACTCATATCCACGTAGGTCACAAACAAAAGATCCTTGTCCGGATTCGCATTTTTCGGTATCGCTCGACGTATATATTTTTCATAACATTGATAAGTATTACCGGTCATCAGTCTGTCCAGCCCGAACTTATCATCCTTTATACGCAGCGAAGGACGAACCCAGAGTGCTTTAAGAAGAGAGTTTACACGTGAATTGATATGTCCCGCTCGCGACAAAAAGTCCGTGCTTGCGATGACAAAACTACAGTGGATACGTCTTTTTACATCCTCTATTTCCTTGAGTATTCTCTCGACTGATTCACCTCTTTGAACCATACGCACGGCGGACAGCACCAAAAAGCCCAGAGAGGATGAAAGCACTTCCGAGTTTACGACAGATACGTTATCAAAGTTTTTCGCCGCTGCCGAAGCTCTTTCATACTCCTCACTCATACTGGTCGTGAGTGCGATATGTATCACGTGGTGAGCATTTTTAAGCTGGTTCGAGAAAAATGTCATGAAGTCCTCTTCGCTCGGGGCATCGGACGCTACCGTGTTGTTTTCATCGCTCATATATCTGACCATCTCGTCGGCTTCTATCTCTACGCTATCCCAGAATACCCCATAATCCGTATATACCATGAACGGTATCCTCGGGATATCCAGATTCTTTATGACATCCTGCGGCAGATCACACATCGTACTTGTAGTGATAACCACTGATTGTTTCTTCGAGTATGCACCCGCTGTATCAATATGAGTTTTTGTCATCTCGTTTTCAGTATTTAAGTTTATCTTCTCCTGCGATACGAAGCGGATCACAGTTTCCTCGAGCAAAACACCCGATATAGGCTTCATGAGATACGCATCAAATCCCGCCTGATCATACAGCTCCTTATTCTCTCCTCCCACGTTAGCCGTCAGCACGACGATCGGAGTTGTTTTATTCAATCCGCCGACCTGCTTTCTTATCTCATGATAGCACTCGATTCCGTCCATCTCCGGCATAAGATGATCCAAGAATATGATATCATAATGATACTTTACGGTTTTCTTCAGCGCATCGGCTGCGGATAGGGACAGATCCACCGTCATTTCCGTACCGTCGAGAAGCTTTGACTCGACCTGAAGATTCATCTCGTTATCATCGACGATAAGAGCACGTGCGCTCGGAGCACTAAACATATGCTCGAACTTCTCGCCTTCTACATCACCGCCTGCTATGTTAAGATTTCCGATCACTTCTTCATTTTCTATTCGCTGTGACAGGCTCACAACAAATGTTGATCCATGCCCGTAAATACTGTTTACGGAGATGTCGCCTCCCATCAGATCGACCAGCTGTTTGACGATCGACAATCCGAGTCCGGTTCCCTCTATATGTCTGTTTTTCTCTTCATCTACTCTCTGGAACGAATCGAACAGGTGTGGTATCGCTTCGCTCTTTATACCCATTCCAGTATCGGATATACTTGCCTTCAAAAGGACATGGTCCTTGTCCTCTTTTTCACACTCCATATGGAAGGTAACAGATCCCTCTTTGGTGTATTTGACAGCATTATTTAAAAGGTTTATAAGAACCTGTTTAACTCTTACCTCATCACCGAAAAGCTTGGTCGGGATAGACGGGTCTATATCAACCTTGAACTTAAGACCCTTCTCATCAGCCTTGATCCAGATCATGTTTACAAGCTCGGATACTAAAGTCCCGACATCATAGCTTACCGGTACTATATCCATCTTGCCCGCTTCGATCTTGCTGACATCAAGAATATCATTGATCAAAGCGAGAAGCATTTTTCCGGCACCCTGGATATTTTTAGCATCGCGTCGTATCTCATCGGATGCATCCTCCTGACGAAGGATGATCTCATTGAGTCCCAAAACAGTGTTTATCGGAGTGCGGATCTCGTGACTCATACTCGAGAAAAACTGGTTTTGAGCGCGTATGGCTTCCTCTGCTCTCTTTGCCTCATCCTGCGCTCTTTTTCTTTCCTCATCAAAAAGACGGATCAAAAACCACATCATGGTATAGATCAAAAATCCGACTACTACTATTGACATGACCGAATCAAGATAGAACTCTTTGTTATTGTGAGGCCTTACCACATCCGGGAAGAAATAATCAACCAGATAGTTTATCACTGCCTCGCCGGTCAGTATTATCAACATGATACGTCGGCCGTGACCGCTCATGATCACTCCGATATACATGTATGCAAAAATGATCCAGATGATGGCACCGCCCCGCAGACCACCGCCGAAATAAAAGGTGACAGGAAGGATAACAAATACGGTACCAAATGAGATCAGATTTATTCCAAGTTTGACCCTTTTTTTGCTCACGGAAAAAAATGTAATAAGCGGTACTATAAAGAGTGTTCCTCCGAGTACTATCAACTCCTCAGTATACTCACCGACGATTATATCTCCGATCAATATCACAAACACACCTATTATCGCGAGGATAGTCATAAGTACGATCGATCTCTCTGATAGATCTTTTTCGTGGTCTCTCAGATAACTAATCATTCTTCTAATCAGCTTCATGCGTTTGCCCTCCCTTCTTCATCTCTATCGATATCAGGAATGACATTTCTCATGACTCGTTCAAAATCAGATACATCTATTGGCTTTGCGATGAATCCGTCAAAGCCTTCCTCTATAAACATCTCTCTTGCTCCGCTCAGTGCGTTTGCGGTAAGCGCGATAATGATAGGTGAGCGGCCGTTTCTGTCCGCGATCTCACGGATCTTTTTCATCGCCTCCACACCGTCCATCTCGGGCATCATATGATCCATAAAAATGATATCATAGGGTTCCTTCTCATATCTTTGCAGTGATTCCTTTCCACTCGAAGCTGTATCGGTAAAGAGCTTGTACTCGCGGAAAAGACCTGTCGCTACGACTAAGTTCATCGGTTCATCATCAACTACCAAAGCAGTCAGACCGGCAAGCGAAAGCTTTTTCTGTTCATTTTTTTCATCATCAAATACATCTTCGTTGTTTAGTATCTTTACGACAGGGATTCCGTAAAGCGGTTTGGGCATAACCTTTATTTTGCTGTCCTCTCCCGGATCAAATCCCTTGAATGCGGATACTGCGACCTTATATCCCTTCTCGCAAAGTTCTTCCATATAATCTGAGTTTTGTTCGTATTCCTCCTGCCCCATAAACACATAGGACACCTTGAGCTTATCAAGAAGATTATCCACATCCTTGGTAGTGCTTGCGGAGAAGAGTCGAACCCCCAGTCCTTTTGCTATATTAACTGCCATTGATTTATAGAACTCTCTGAGGACAGGCACTTTATACTTTCCGGGATCGGTAAAGAAAACTATATCTCCGGTGAAATCCTCTCTCAGTGACAGGCAGTTTGACGAATCTATGATCTGCTGTGGTATCGATACTTTGACTGAAGTACCTGCTCCCTTTGTACTCTCTATTTTTACGACACCTTTCATCTTGTGTGCAAAACCGTATACGATAGGAAGACCGATTCCGATTCCGCCGGTGCTTCTGTTTCTTTTTTTATTTGCCTGATACATTCCTTTTGAAACAGATGCTATGTCCTTTCTGGTCATACCTATACCGGTATCCGAAACCTCTATAGTCAGGTTGATACCATATTCTCTTTTTACCGAGCTGACCTTGATATATACTCCGCCATTCCTCGTAAACTTGATGGCATTGCTGAGGAGATGTCTGAATATCTTGTGGATTTTTTTGACATCGCCCTTCATCATCGAAGGAATCCTCGGGTCTAAATCCACCACGAGTTCCAGGTCGTCCCTGTCAGCGATCAGATGGTAGTTTGCTACCACGTCATGGATCAGAGACATGGTCATATATTTATCCTCTTCTAAGGTTATCTCATCCCTTTTTATCTCCATGTAATCCTGGATATCTTCTATCTGATGGGAGAGCCTGAGTCCCGCTCCGTATATCGCTTCAACCTCATCGCTGTGTTCATTTTTTAAAAATAATTGAGACATTCCGTTTACAACATTTACGGGCGTCCTCAATTCGTGCGAGATATTGGATAAAAAATCCTCCATATCACGCTTATCTTCTTCGGAAGCTTTTTCTCTTTTTTCGATATCTGCTCTTCCGGTGTTACGTCTTTTCACTGTAAGTCGACAGAACATATAGATACAAATAACAGCCGACGAATGAAGTATGATCCTGGATATAAGTAACGCATCAACATCAGTCATATTGTCACCGTGATTCATGTAAACCTGCATCAGCATAACAGTTACAAACTCGATAACGATTATGTTTAGCATATATATATGATCAAATAAAGAATACACGGTCAAACCGATCGCAGTCACGACAACCACATCAAATATACTTGACTTGTGGACGCCGTGAAAAAAGCACGCGAGCATACCAAAGATAAACAAAAGCGAGCGCATATCTTCCCTGAGTATCCTGCCCGGGATATAGACCAACCACATGCAGATCACACCGATCACAAGCAGTGGGACCACCCAGAATTCCCAACCAAGCAGAATCGTTTCTACTGCCAGACCTATGTACGCGATAGTGACGATCGACAGCACGAACATATCCACAACTGATCTGTTTTTACTCTCCATACGCACCCTCCAATTTTTCTATCTAAACACCTATAGGTTTCTGTTTTTGATATTCCAAAATGAAAAAAATACGGGCACCCGGCTTACATCAAAAGCATAATCCGACTCCCGTATTTATCATTTACTGTATTTCTCAAGAACATTTTTAATCTTGGTCAAAAGTTCTATCTTTGTCGCACCTTTTAAGACGTACCCCGCCGGTCCGAGCTTCATCACACGCTGAACACTTTCTCTGTTTCCGTTTCCGGTCAGAAAAACGATCGGAATATCAGCCATTTCCTTCTCCGACTTTATCATCTCAAACACCTGCGGACCGTCGACAACAGGCATCTCATAATCAAGAAGGATAAGATCTACTTTATGATTGGTTAAAAACGTGATCGCATGCATACCGGCTGTCACTATGTTTGTCTGATAAACATCACCGATCCAGCCTCTGACGATCTTCGCGTACGACGGGTCATCATCCACGATAAGAACACGTTTCATCGATCCGTCTCCCTCGTCTTCGATAACTCCCTCTATCATATTTGCAAGCTTATCCGGATCTATAGGCAGCAAAAATCGCTCGAATTTGCGCAATTCATTTATCTTCCGATCGACCTCTGCCATGAAATCCTTCTCGCCGATAAGAATCATTTTCTGGTTGGTCGCATCCACCTCATCCAGTATCTCGATGATAGTATTGGTCGAGCCTGCTCTTCCGACGATCGAATCCGAAAGATACATGATAAAAAGATCCACTTTGCCGGCATGACGCGAGATCTCTTTCATGTCATTACCAACTTCAGTGGTTTTGAAGTGAAGCTCCTGAAGCTTATTTTTGATACCTCTTACAACAACACTCTGCTGCAGCTCGATCACAACTATATGAATATCTTCACGATCCATAAAAGCCTCCCTTGCGATATCAGCTTTTCAAATGCCATTTTTCCATAGTCGTATTCCTACGATACCACATTTTTCGCGAAAAGTCAACCAAAGCAAGCGTGAAGATTGCTTCAGATCGCTTCAGATCTGTTTAATCTAAAACCTTGCTTTCACTAATCAGGTGTGCTATACTTGCAAGGAGTGTACCCTTTTATAAAAAAACATAAGATGACAAGAATGCCAGTCACAGAAAGAGGGAGAGTTTAGTGTGTGGAGGATAATATGATGACAACGGGAATTAAAGGAAAGATGGAGCGAAAAGTAACAGACGAACTGACAGCCGAGGCCATTGGAAGCGGCGAGTTGAAGGTTTTTGCTACACCTGCCCTGATCGCACTTGCGGAGGAGACCGCCTGGAAAAGCGTGGCCGGTGAGTTAGAAGACGGTAAAGGGACGGTCGGGACACGCATGGACATCCGTCATATAGCAGCCACACCTGTAGGCATGACGGTATGCTGCGAAACTTTGCTTACACAGGTAGACAACCGAAAGCTTACCTTTCAAATCGAGGTTTATGATGAGTCCGAGAAGATCGCCGAAGGTACGCATGAGCGATTTATCGTGGACAATGAAAGATTTCAAACCAAGGCAACAAACAAAACAAAAAGTGATTGACACGTATGAAGAACAGTATTATCAAAAAACGTAAAATAGCGACTTTATCTGCGCTTACGCTGATCATCTCACTTACGGCGTGTGATCTTGGTATGCCCAAAATTGCTTTGACTCAAAGTAAAGAAAGATCAATGCTTGATTTAGAGGAGCCTGTCGAGACATATCCTACGCTTACTCCCACACCCGATCCTACTTCTACTCCCGACACTACTCCCACACCCGATCCTACTTCTACTCCTGACACTACTCCCACACCCGATATTACTCCTACCCCGATACCGACGCCGGCAGCAGTAAAGAAGGTTTCCGTGAAAAACTCAATCGAAAAAAAGGTTGTATTATCATGGAAGAATGCCTCCGGTGCAACTAAATACAAAATCTATCGTTCAAAAAAGAAAAACACCGGCTTTAAGTTGATAGGTAGTACAAAGAAAAACACCTTTACGGATAAAAAAGTCCAGAAAAAGAAAACTGTATATTATAGGGTTACATCCGTAGCAAAAAACGCAGAAGCAACACCTTCAAAAAGCGTCAAAGTTTATGTATACCCAAAGCATCCTAAGACGGTTATTATCGGTGAATGCTTTGCTGTCGCGCTTGAGATGGAACGCAATCGTTTCCCGAGCTACTATCGCTTTATCGGAAAAGCCGGCATGAGTATGTATTCTATTTTAAATGACAATACATTCTCCTACAACGGCGTAAATGTAACACCACTTGAAAAAGCTGCGATGATGAAGCCGGATCGGCTTATTTTTCTGGTAGGTGCGAATTTTTCCGGAAGCTATGATCCTAAAAAAAGCGCCCATCAATTAGTAAAAATGAAGAAGCTTATGAAAAAGATCAACCCGCATATACAGATGGTAGTGCTGTCTGTATCACCGTGGAAGAAAAACTCAAAATACGGAAAGATATTACCCAGCCATCAAAAAAGACACGCCTTTAATTCAGCATATCGTGCGGTAGCCAAAGCAGATAAAGACATATATTATTGCGCATTGACTTTGCGACTCGAAGACGCCAATTATGATCTGAAACCTGAGTACGATGGCGGCGACGGATTGCATTGGTCGTGGCTTGCCAGATCGAGAATGGCAGGCTGGATACAAAAATGGTGCAAGAAAAAGTTCCACAGCGCTTGACAACAATATAAAAAACATGAAAAAGGGGGATTCAAATGAACAGTATAAAAAGAATGATCAACGTTGTAGCTTCGGTTACAGTGGCATTTTCTCTGATAGTTGCCACATGTCCGGCACCAAAGACTATAGCCGCATCAAAAAAACCAAAGCTTAACACGAGCTGGATCGTACTCGAAAAAGGCGAGAAAAAAACTCTCAAAGTAAAGAAAAACGGAAACAAGATATCCAAAGTCACTTGGAAGTCAACCAATACCAAAGTGGCCAAAGTATCCTCTACAGGAAAGGTCACTGCCAAAGCAACGGGTTCTGCTACTATCAAGGCTTCCTTTAAAGTGAATGGTTCTCAAAAAAAGACCACACTTAAATGTGATATTGATGTATATGTTTGGGAGAGTGCAAAGGATACCACGATCACCGACGAGCTTAAAGAGTTAGTTAAAAAAGTGGCTGAAACCACAGACGGCACAACCTTTGAACCTTTGGAATTACTCGCAACACAGATGCAGTTCGGACATAACTATAGGATCCTATGCAAGACAACAAAAGTAGGTCAGGACCCTGCACCATACTACACCATACTGGAGATCAACCTGACAAAGAAAGACGACCTTGTAGGATTCCAGGTTATAGAAAAGACTGATAAACTATTTAAAAATATCCCGATAGCAACTGATATCACAATGACACAGATTGCCTATGATCCATCCTGGCAATACGGCGACAAAGCAAAGATAACAAGCGGAATCGCCACGCTTTATAAAGTTAAGAATAATAACAGTAAAGGAAAAACTATATGTATTAACGCAGGACACGGAACCGAAGGCGGTACGAAAGTAAAGGTTCCCTGTCATCCGGACGGAAGTCCAAAGATCGTCTCCGGAAGCACTTCGGCCGGAAGTACCGAAGCTACTGCAGTATCTGCCGGTATGACTTTTTTAGACGGTACGCCGGAGAAAGTCGGAACACTGAAGGCGGCTATGGC
>ONKC01000009.1 GCA_900318295.1 uncultured Eubacteriales bacterium | reverse complement strand
TATTTCTGTCAACTGAAATTGACATATGAGAAAAAATATGTTATATATCTATCTATATGACTGATTTTTCACACGGCTATTTGTGCCGGAGCGTCACAAATAGCCACTGATGGCAGACGAGAAGTAGATGTGCTCGTCACCACTTAGTCGCTACGCTCCGGAATGGGGATTAATATGCCATCAGAAGAAGAACTTTATGATCTCGCAGAACTGTTTAAAGTATTTGGAGACACGACAAGGATCCGCATACTCTATGAGCTTTTTGGTGGCGAGATGTGTGTGGGTGATATAGCTGAAAAGCTTGCGATGACACAGAGTGCGATATCGCATCAGTTGAGAGTACTTAAGGCAAACCGCCTTGTCAGATTTCGCCGCGACGGTAAAACAGTATACTACGCACTTGACGATGAACACGTACGTGATATCATCGAAAAGGGTGTTGAACATATAATGGAGTAGGATCATTTTTAAAAATATCTAGGAGGTAGCGCCATGCTTGAGGCACTGAAAAAAGAAGTTTACGAAGCAAATATGGAACTCGTTGAAAAAGGACTTGTTATCTATACCTGGGGTAACGTCAGCGGTATCGACAGAGAGCACAACTATGTCGTGATCAAGCCGAGCGGTGTGGAGTACGATGAGATGGGACCGGATGATATGGTTGTCGTCGACTTCGACCAGAACGTAGTAGAAGGCAAGTACCGTCCTTCATCCGATACCGCAACTCATATCGAGCTGTATAAAAAATACGAGGAGATCGCAGGCGTCGTTCATACTCATTCGACATGGGCGGTCACATTTGCGCAGGCAGGTATGGATATACCGGCTCTCGGAACAACTCATGCGGATTATTTTTTCGGAGATATACCATGCACGAGAGACCTCACTGCCGATGAGATCAACAAAGCATATGAAAGAAACACAGGACTCGTGATCATCGAGACGCTCGGTGACAAAGACCCGATGGAGGTTCCGGGGATCGTTGTCAAAAACCACGGTCCTTTCACCTGGGGCACATCACCTGCAAACGCGGTTTACAATGCTGTCGTACTTGACAAGGTCGCTGAAATGGCTCATCATACATTGACGCTGAATCCTGATGTTAAGCGCGCTCCTCAGTACCTGATGGACAAGCATTACTATCGTAAGCACGGTGCAAACGCGTACTACGGGCAGAACTGATACATGGATGCAGACAGATTTGACAGGGCGATAGCTACAATAGTAACAAGAAATCATGAGAACCACGGCATTGGCACTCTTGGTGAAAAGAGTGTCCACGCCGTGGTTAAGTGTTACATGGAGCCGGATGAGGACTACCACGAGACTCCGATCGATGGGTATGTAGCCGATATTTTTCGAGATGATAAGGTGATAGAGATCCAGACCGGAAGCTTTGAAAAGCTACGCGGAAAGCTCAGCACGTTTTTACCGAACTACCATGTGACTGTCGTGCATCCCATCCCTGCGAACAAAACTCTTTGCTGGATTGATCCCGATACCGGCGAAGTGGCGGAGAAACGTAAGTCAAACAAACACGGAACTCCACAGATGATCTTTTCCGAGTTGTATGCGATCAGGCCATTTTTAAAAGATCCGAATCTGTCTATCGTGATACTTATGATCGATATGGAGGAGACAAAGCTTTTAGATGGTTACGGTCCGAATAAAAAAAAGCGAGCGACAAAGTATGACCGCCTGCCGCTGCGACTTCTAGAGGAGATACATCTGGACTGCCCCGATGACTATCGCATGCTGATCCCTATAGAGCTCGAGCACTTCACATCGGCTGAGTTTGCGAAAGCGACGGGGATCTACAAGGAAGAAGGGACTACTGCGATGCAGATCCTGAATGAGCTGGGTGTGGTGAAGAGAGTGGAACGTACGAAAAAGGGGTATATCTACGAAGTGGTGGAATAAACGCTGGGTTTTTAAAAAGTCGGCTTATTTTTAGGAGATTATCATGAGACATAAACCATTAACCTTTGCAATACTGATCCTCACATTCCTGTTCACGGGTTGCTCGGAGGCAAACCATACAACAACCGCTGTAAGCGGGAGCGCTCTCCTTTCAGATACATCGAGCGACGCAACATCAGGGCAGGCTGTTTCAGGAGATGCCGTATCGGGAGATGCTGCCGTTCCTGAAAACTACAGTATCACTCCGGAGATGGATGATGCCCTCCACTGGCTTTCCCGGAATCAGGAAAAATGGTGTGACGAAGCAAATCTCCCCGATGAATCCACAATAAACTGCTATGCCGTTACTGATATGGATCATGACGGCCTTATCGAGGTGGCACAGTTTACAGACATGAACTTTGTTTCCTACTCTGAGGTGGTTCCAATCGGGGATGCATACGAACTGAAGGTGATAACCGACTTTGATCCCGAAGACTACAGTATGGGGATCATGTGTGATGCTGACGAAGCCGGTAACACCACGGAATCATTTACAAGAGATGATCACCCCGATGTGATCCTTCCCGATGATTTCAGGCCACGCTCTGAGGCTGCATGGGCTATGATACAGTGTGCAAATGCGGATAATCTCGCAGAACTCAACTCAACCGAAACCGATGATCCGCATATTACCATCACAAAAAATGATAACATCTACTTCGGAACAGGAATCGACATCCGTATAACCGCCAAAGCTGATCCTGATGCGATGTACCGGATCCTGAGAGAGAATCTCGAAGCGTTTTTATACTGTGACAGGGTATCAAAAGAGATACGAGACGAGCTCATAAGAATATATAAATCCGACGAGTATGCGAAAGCAGCGATGAACAGGTCACGAATAACAGTAACAGATGAAAATAGTGACGGAAAACTTGAGATGAAAACGCTCTCCGAAGATGACTATAATAAAAAATCCCGTCGGAAAGAAGACAGGATTTCAGTCGAAGCAAAAGAGGGAGACTCGTCGCGCGTTGGCGAGGCCTATATGCGCTACTGCATATGGAAAATCTACCTTTTGGACACTGACGAAGCAAAGAAGGGCTTTCTCGGACTGTTTTTCTTAGGGATGAACCATATCAACCACTACTTTCCGGGACTCCTCGGATAATACAAGAGTTCCCGGAGCCTGAATCATACTTAAGAAGGTTGTTTACTCAAACTGTTTTCTCAAGTGATTTCTGGCGTATGTGAGTCTTGATTTCACAGTAGCTAAAGGGCAATTCAGTTTTTCCGCGATTTCTCTTGCCTTTAATCCATCAATATAGTACATCTGAACACATATTCTCTGTTCTTCCGACAAAGTGGATAGGATCTGAAGCAGTTCCGCATGACCCTCTTCTTTGACGAACGCAGCCTCCGGCTGCCAGGTCTCATCCTCGCATTCCTTGTCAAATCCGTATTCAAATCCTTCTTCCGACTCATAAGTGATACTTTCGATGGAGATGGTTCTGCTCTGTTTTTTAAGCATGTTCTTTGCGGTGTTGACAACTATCTGAGACAACCATGCTGAAAACCTATCCGGTTTTTCTATTTCTTTAATATGTGCCCACGCACGAAGATATGAGTCATGAAGGACATCCTGCGCATCCTCTTTGTTCTTCATATAGTGTAAAGCTATAGGGTATTTCTCAGAATACGTCTGCTTATACAGATACTCATATCCTTCAGAATCCCCATTTTTCGCCTTTTCAACCGCCTCAACTAATGTCATGTTTCCGCCGTTCCGGAGCATTTTTACGCACTCCTGCGCTCTTTGATTTTTCGTTTCATAATTTAGACAAATGAAACAGTAAAAAAGACTTATTATTTTTTAGAGATTTCTCTTTCTTTCCAACAAATCTGAAAAGTTGACAATCTTTCCCGATTTTTGTATGATTATTTCCGTGATGAAAAACTACGAGAGCATCCGCGAAGCTGTAAAAGCAGCACAGAGCGGCGACAGTGAGGCATATGGTTATCTGTACAAAAAAAGCTACAGAGAAAAATACTATATAGCTTTAAAATATATGAGAAATGATACGGACGCCGAGGATGTTCTCTCCGACGCCTATTTACGTGCGTGGGAAAAGCTGTCAACGCTTGAAAACCCGGATGTATTCAGCACATGGTTGGGACAGATCGTAGCTCGCACCGCAATAAATGCGCTCAATAAAAAAAAGCCGCTTTTGTTTTCATCCTCAACTAATGAAGAAGTCGATGAACCACTGATCCCGGATATACCTGACGAAAGAATAGATACCCAACCCGAGCTATCATACACCACGAAGGAGCGCTCCGAAATAATAGAGTCAATGCTTGATTCCCTTACGGATTCGCAACGCTTATGCGTCGTCATGTACTACATGGAGGGGATGACTGCTCCCGAGATTGCGGACATCCTCGAATGCCCGGTGAGCACAGTCAAATCCAGACTGAAATACGCGAAGGATAACCTACATAAACAGGCCGATCTGCTCCAAAAGAAAGGCTACAATTTCTACGGCATCGCACCTGTTCCGTTCTTCCTGTATCTGCTCGAGCTCGATGCGGCAGAACAGGGAGCCGCGCTGTCTATTTTGGCTGTCGGCACAGCTTCTGCAGGTGGATTCATGGCTTCCGTAGGAGGGAAAATCGTAGCAGGGATCATAGGAAGCGCCCTTGTAGCAGGACTTACTATAGGTGGCGTGGCACTCCGGGGTGACAGTACCGATGTCTCTACCATATCTGCACCCACATCTACTGAATCACCGTCACAGATCAATACTTCAAAACCGGATGCACTTACCGACACAGATATGTCTGAGAACAGGGAGATCTCCGATGACGAACTACAGAACCTCATCTCCGGCGGTCTCTCAAAAAAAGACCTGGAAATGCTGCTTTTATACGCGCCTGCCGAAATGAACGGAGAAATGACAAAAGATGAAATCAGCAACATGATAAGGGGAGCTCTGTTAGATGCCGGCGATGAAGCGCCTCCGCTCATACAGAAACTTGCTCCTGATTATATCCCGGAGCACACTACCACGATCAAAAGTGAAGCAATCAATACCTTTATCAGCGCCATAACGGATTATCACATCGAAGGAAAGGATACTACACTCCCCGACGTGCCCGTCGTCGGAGATCGTGTTTACATCGGCGGCCGAAACGCCTCATCCCAGGCAGTTCACGGGAAAAAAATCATATGGAAAGAATGCACGATCAAAAGTATATCCCTGAAAAATAATGAGATTGCCATCTCGTACACACGAAACGGCAATCTCAGAGTTATCAAAAATGGTTCCTACGGAATCGGTGAAGCTGTCACCCATGATCAGACTGCACTTCTCAAACCGGAAGAGAACGGACGATTTAGAATATACCGTATTATTATGCAGCCATCTGCCTGAAGACTGATGATCCATCATCGACTCCCAGTGTTACTCTTCCACTCTTATCAGGCGATCCGAGGTTGAGCATATCGTTTACAGCAAGGATGTCCATAAGACCACCCCAATAGTTGAAGAATCTGAGCTCTTCATATTCATATTTAAACTTAGACCATGAATGTCCAAGATCAGCAAATGTCATAACTACATCCTGATTTAAGTAATAGTATGCTGTTTTAAGTATGTCTTCACTTGTTGAATTATAAGACTGATACCAACCTCCGCTTTTATCGAGATTAATGTCATATTTCATATCAAAGGTATTTGCAGTAATCCATATACCACGCATAAACTGTGTACCGCTACGATCAGTGGATTCAACAACTAACCACGAATGCATAGCGTCATAATCATTTATGACGTGAGGTATGATACCAAGATCAGCAGAACAGATAAGTCTCATTGCACGCATAGCACCACGACCACATACACCCTGATATGTACCGGCAAGGATTCTCTGATAAGGTTTATCCTCATCTTCAAATTCTCCCTGTTCATACTCGGGATCATATACGGTTCTATCGAGGAAATACAAGTTGACGATGATCTCTTTCTTACGTTGTTCGCTCATCCAACTTGGTGCCACCAATGGAAGTGTGAGTAAATCGGTATCATTTTCCTGAACTAACTGACCACTTCTGTCTGTGATACCTGACTTGGGAGATTTAACCCAACTATGATTTTCAAGTGTCGTATCAGGATCAGCACACAATGCATTGAGTTCATTTACGATAGCATCGAACGCTTTCTGCTCTGCATTATTTTTAGGCTTTACCCAATTATAGCACCATACATCATTGTTGGACAACTTTGAAGTCGGGAAATCAACACCATAAGATGATTTAAGTTCATTACGAATACCACTTCTATCCAAGTTACCTGATGGTTTAGTGGTAGGTTTCGGTGTTGAAACAGGTTTAGGAGTCGCTGTTGGTACAACAATATCGTCATCATCAGAGTCATCATAATCATCATAATCATCATAATCATCTGAATCAGAATTGTTAAGCCAACTACCCTTTTTCTCAAAATCACCGTTTGAACGAATGATGTTACCTTTACTATCATAGTGATCGAGTTTGATCTTAAAAGTAATCTTATACTTGTTTTTCTTTGATTTAAGAACAATCTTATCAGTCTTACGCTTGGAGATTTCCTCCTGTGTGATAGTAATCTTATACTTCTTCTTACCAACTTTTTTCACGGTGTACCAAAGATCTAAATGATCGCTATAATCAGAATGATTTTTGATGGTATCACCGCTAATGTTATCGAGTGAATATTCAGCATGACTAAGGAATGGGACGTCGCTAATGTCACTGCGATCCTCATTGAGATCAAGATCACAGGTAAATGTTGTCTTTTTACAGGAACTCTTAGCATATACCTCCTTTGTGTTCGCCGGGATGATACTTCCAAGTACCATCGCCAGCATCATCACTGTGATAATAAAACTCTTTCTTTTCTTCTGATTCATGGGAACAACTCCTTTCAAATAATAAATATAGCGTGTAACACTATTTTCTCATTGATGTAGCTCTTTGCTACGATCACATAGTATCACACGCTTATAATCATTTGTAAGGATTGACATTTTTAGCAAAAACGATGTAATTTTTCGACAAATAACGTCAAAAATGACACACTCCGTTACTCCTATCTCAGCTTATACACATTCCTTTTGTTTCCTATATAGAGCTCTGTTCCCGGATTCAGAAAATACTCTCTCTCGGGGATCATCTTCTCACCGGCACCGTAGAATGTTCCGTTTTTCGAGTGATCCACTACCCTATATTGATTCGTAGATCCGATATAGGTTATGTCACAATGCCTGCGGCTTACCTGGGCATCCGAGAGCACATACGTGCACTGCTCCTTATCCCTGCCGAACACCTCTGTTTTTTCGTTGGGCAGTGGTAACATCTGTCCAATATGATCTCCCTTGATGCATATGAGACCGCCCTCTTCTGCTCCCGAAAGAGCGATGCTACGAGTCACCGTCATTGTCATATCATCCTGATTCATAACCAAACGTTCCTCCTTTTCATCCGCCAAATGCTTCCTTCACATCATCCGCATACTTCCGGCTGACCGGTATCACTTCATCCTCCATTGTCAACTCAGTACGAGATGCACTCTTCACAAACTTACGGTTCACCAGATAACTCTGATGACATCTGATAAAATCATAATCCTTCAGCATTTCATCAAGTTCATCCATCTTTGCATAAAAAGACCTGTCATCGCCATCTCTTTCATGGATAAGAATCTTTCTTTTGTCTCCTGAAAAATATAACACTCTGTCAAGAAACACCTGCTCCTTTCGTCCGCCTATGGTTACATGCAGACAACCCGGCTGCGCACTTCGTTCCTTCATGTATCTGTCTATCTCATCCTGAAGCCTCTGTTTTTTTAATGGTTTTAGCAGGTATGAAAACGCTCTAAACTGATATCCGTCAAACACATGATCCTCCGACACCGTAACAAATATGATATCGACGTCGACCTGATGATCACGGATCCATCTCGCGACCTCGATTCCATTGGTCTGTCCCATATGGATATCCAGCAGCAAAAGCTCAGCCTCAAACTCTCCCGACTCGATGGACTCTATCAGCTGCTCACCACTGTCAAAAAGCTGAAAATCGCATTCATCATACTTAAAAAGCATGCTTTCAAGAATTTCTTTCAGTTTTTCCCGTGTTTTATCACTGTCATCGCATATTCCAATGTGTATCACAGGGTTACCTCCTCATCAAAGTTCACTTGGTCCATCTTCCACGTCTTCTATTTCATCATCATTCGACCTGCTATGATTTTCATTTTTTCTTTTGTTCTCTTTATTGGTATTCTCTGGCTTTTTCCCCTTACTAAATACAACAGTGATATTGTTTTTCTTCTCTTTCGAAGGATTCATGTCCAGTGTACCGCTTTCAATTTTTATTACTCTTCCTTCGCTGACACGATCTGAATAAACTGAATTGCTCTTAACAATTAACCTACTTATTATTTCAGCTCTTAGCTTCTTCTTATCTGATTTGAAGGAGTCACTTCTGCGCATGTGCTCTCTTTTTGAAAGCACGTTCAAGATGATCTCTGAGATTTTTTCTACGATCTTTTTCTTCGAATCTGATTTTAAAACACCTATATTACTATCGTTTATTTCCTTGTTTTTTATCTCATAGTCATCAACTGTTCCTATAGAATACTTTATCAATATTCCATCCGCAGAAATAAGTTCAACGAGTTGATCACTATCCACAATCTCAACATTATCTCCGCTTACCGGGCTATCCGGATTCAGATTGATTCCTTCTATTGAATCAACCTGGCCATATTTTAGACTATCCTTGTTTAACACACTATCAGTGCTTGAATCAATTCCTGATTTTTTAAGTAATCGCTGAACTTTTGAATACTCATAATCCCCTATCAATGCGTTCCGATCTTTTCCGTTGTCAAAATCCAGTCTGACAATTCTACTGCTACCAACAGTCAGAGTAACATCATCATTTTCATTCGTTTTTTCACCCTCGTCAGGAAAAATCGTCATTACAGTCTCATCTTTTTTAGTCGGATCATACTCGTAAACGATTTTAATCCTATTTTTTATTCCTTCGTCTCTGATCCTTTTTATGGCATCCTCAGGCTTTTCGTTCACAATACCACTTGGTATCCTCATGATACTACCAACTCCTCCCGGTGAGAAGATTCCATTATCTGAGAGCATGTAACTGACTCCTACACCACCAAGAACCAAAAGCAAAAATAAAGCTACGAATAATTCGACCTTAACTCTTGTACTCTTCAATCCTTTTTTCTTTTCCGGGATCAGATTCCAGGCCGGTTCATAATCGGGAGTAAAATCAGCTCCATCAAGAGTCTCCATGAAGTCCTTTGCGCTCTCCAAGCGGTGTTCCGGCATCACATTCAGACACATCATCATGCCCATCTGCGCTTTTTCCGGAATCACAATTCCCATATCCGATGGTGCATCAAGTTTGGCCCCATCTCTTCTGTCTATAGCTGATGGTGGTTTTTTCCCGGTCAGCATAAAATACATAAGCGCTGCTGTAGCGTAAAGATCCGTATAAGGTTCCTGTGGCACGACATTCGTGTATTGTTCTATAGGAGAATAACCTGATTTAACAAGGCTTTCCGTATTCTCAACCTCTATTCCCTCCTCATGCCTAGCTGCGCCGAAATCGATAAGCTTTATGATCCCTTCATTAGTGATCAGAACATTATCTGGTGCAATATCACGATGCAAAATACCTTTTTCATGTATCTTGCTGAGTGTATCAAGGATCGTAAGAATAACACGCCTGCACCACTCATAGTCGACTCTCTCCGAGCTTTCTCTCAGTACAGTCTTTAAATCTCTGCCTTCAAGATATTCCATAATGATATATCCGGTTCCGTTTTCTCTAAAGAAGTTGTCAACGGAAACTACTCCCTCTACACCATGAAGTTCACGAAGGCTTTTTGCCTCCTGTAAAAATCTCTCCAACCCGGATTCAAACTTTTCAGTAGCGTTCATAGTGCTTGCCGTCACTGTACAACCGTTATCATCGCGCACGCTATACTGTCGCGGATAGTATTCTTTTATGGCAACCTTTCTCTGAAGTGTCATATCCCAACCTACATATGTAATTCCAAAACCGCCGGCACCCAGTACCACACCGATCTCATATTTGCCTTGGAGAACAACTCCCGGTTGCAGAAATACCGAATCTGCATGATAATCAGCCTCTTTATTACCACAGTGCGGACATGGTAACAGTTTGTTTTCTATTATCTCCATACAATATATACAGCGACTCACTTTTACTTCCTCCCGATCTTTATGCTATCAATTCCGGATTCTCGGTTTTCTCAGGTTTTTCTGTGGGCTTCTCCGTCTTCTTTGGTTTTTCTGTCTTTTCAGGCGCTACTGTCACCGGATTATTGGTGTTCCCGGATGCCACAGGTGTCTCAGTCGGGCTCACACTTTCAGTTGCAATCGGGGTTGCGGATGGCACCACACCCGAATCACCCTTTGGAATTATGAATACAAATAAACTTATCCCTACGATCAAAATAACACACGCTAATAATAAAACCATTTTCAGAAATGTTTTTTTCACTGTCGGTATTTCAATCACTGTTTTATTGTCATTATATTCACTTAGTTTATACCCCGTATTGTTCTCTCTTATGTAATTATCAGCACTACCTATAAACCCTTCAAGTCTTTTCTCAAAAAGATTCACAGCTTCTCCGGCATATATACCTATCTTAGTTTCTCCGGGATCACGGTATGTATATCTTCTCGGAAAGAACTCTTCTATCTTAATCTTTTTTCCCTGTTCTGCGTCCAGTCCGATATAAATTATTGTATCTTCGGTAATCTTTAGACTCTTTCCTACTATATACTTTCCCTTGAGTATCGTTCCAACCGGAAGACAGGCAGGCTCAGGACGATATTTCTTCTCATCAAACCCGCAAATAGGGCAATTCCATCTGTTATCCTCTATCTTACTCATACAGCCCATGCAGTATTTCATTGTTCTCTCCTCTTTTAATTATCTGTCAAAATATCTTCTTCATGCTCATCAAGCCACTTTTTTTCTTTCGTGAACTTTGAATAATCCTGAAAATACTCCAATGCACTTCTCTGTATGGGACACATATTTCCTCTTACCTGAGCACTGTAACCCAAGAGAGTCCAAAGCAGTCTCTCACAGGCTAGTATTCTTTTTTCATCTCCATTGTTTAGGATACAATACTTCTCCTCATATCCATCCACCTCACCATCTATCGAATTCAATGCTGTCGGAATCTCGTATCCGTTTATAAATGCACTGTCAAATTCTTTTTCCGTAAGATGATAGTATTCCTCCGGGTTTATCGATGCATATACTGTATCCTTCAAAGATACCGGGTTATAATTCGACAGATTTTCCACATCATCACTTATAAACATGTCAGGTTTTTTCCCATTACCATCCATCGCGTGTTTAAGCGAATCCGAAATGTTCGTAGCACTCATATCTCTGATATGAAAATCGTTTTCATCCAAATTGGCATTGTCTTTTATGATCTCGATTGTTTCTTCTGTATTATTATTATCAGGGGTTCTGAATTCCTCTTTTATTGTTTCTTCCAGATCTTTTTTTGTCTGTTCGCTATCAACCCATATTTCGATTTTGTTTTTCGAAAAATCAGCCCCTTCAAGCTTCTCACTCATAAGCTTATTATCATTTCTAAAAAACATAATTAATACTATCGATACACTCGCCGCAATTCCCACTCCGGCAACAGCTGCTATCGTTTTTAATCTTCTCTTCCGTTTTATGCTTTTTAATTGTTTTTCGCTTAAGAATAGTCGGTATAGTTTTTCTCTTATCTCATCTATATCGGATTCGATTGAAATCCCATCTTCTTCTGCCCCTATCCCTATATATACCTTAACCTCCGGTTCACCATCATTCATGGAAATATAGATGTTATCAGGGCTTAATACCCCCTTATGCACACCTTCGGCGTGAAACTTTTTCACAGCAATGATGATATTTTCAGTGAGTTTACGAGCAACTGATATATCCATATTCTCCCACTTTTTCATCTGATCGCTGAGTACATTCCACTCGACAAGCTCCATAACTATGTAAGTTTTGTCACCACTGTTTAAGACACCATAGACATTCACTATATCCTTTGCGCTTCTTAATTTTGCAATGCTTTGGGCCTCCATTTTGGCACGCTCGTCATCATTGTAAGCTCTTATAGCGACAGGCGTCCCAAGTGTCTTATCCAAACACCGATAGACAGCAGATTCCGCCTGTTTTGTGAGTATTCTTTCAACAACATATCTGTCCTCGATAACCATGCCGGGGTACAGACCATCCTTTTCGGCGTCCAGTGTCAGAAGAAACTGATTTTTCACACCTCCTATGCTTATGACAGTTCCCGGCTTGATCCGGAGAGTCTCATCATTTTTCGGTATGAAATCATACGTATCCTCTCTTCTGATACCGTTACTGGATGTATCACAAACACCGAATGCTTCTTCATCGGCATACCAAGTGATCGCACAGTGATTACGACTTACACTCTTCTCATCCTCGAGTATAAGATCATTATCAGCTGCACGACCTATCTTTATTGTTTCATTAGCTTTTAGCCTGATCTGAGCGTTACTGTACTCACCGGTAAGTATGCAGATCAGGCCCATTTTTTCATCTTTATTATTGATCATTTTTTCATATTCTGAAGTAGATCCTGCCAGTTGAAGCTTTCGCTGCAAAGCGGGATAAACACAAGATTCACATCGCCTACCATTATCTGATCATAGGCTTTTACCTGAACAGGGTTCAAAACAACCTCATCATTGTGATATACAAGACCACTTGAATCACCCGGCTGAACCAGATACAAATGCTGCTTCGGTTCATAGGTGAGTATGGCGTGACGGTTCCTGGATACACTTTTATCATCCGTAAGTGCTATGTCCATATCCTCTCCGCGACCGATGAAATTCCTTCCGGTTTTCAGACGAAAATCCTGTCCTATATGTGCACCGTTTATAGCAACAAGCCATCCTACACAAGGAGATGAAGGGCGTCCGCTATTCTTTGATGCGGGCGAAGTTGAAGCTACCTCATTGTACATCTCATCGATAAACGCTACCGTATGATCGTCATCGTCCTGATATGCAGAACCCGATGACTGCACCGGAGCGGGTGCGGGCGAAATCGATACCGGAGTAGGTATCTCCTCTTGTATCGGCTCTGTTTCTGTCTCTGTACGCTCAATACGCGCATCATCAGATCCGATAGTTGCTCCTCCGATAGGAAGATCATCTGCGTCTGCAGCCTCAGTATACACAGTTGTCAAGCTCTCATCTGCGGTTCCCCCTTCAGCACAATGCGGACAAGTGTCAAACTTCTCCTTGTCATAAAAATGACCGTTCTCACATCTGCAAAGATTCATAGTAAAACTCCTTTCTGTTACCTATCCCGCGATAGGTGTAGATTTGTAATTTATTATCGCAACGGACGTGTTGTCCTGTGTGCTCGTGTTTTTTGTGACTGCTTTTTCGACAAGCGTTTTTGCCTTGTCCTTAACCGACTGATCCAATAAGGTCCGTGCTATCTCATCATCGTCAAGCGTTTTGCATATACCGTCACTGCAAAGCATGATGATATCGCCTTCCTGAAGCAAAACAGGCATATCCGAAATATCTTTGATCCGAAGATTTCCTATTCCGAGAAAGCTTACCAATGCTTCTTTTTGTTTCTGCATCTCGTACTCATCATGAGACATCTCGCCGGTTTCTATACGCTGTTTTAGGACCATATCGTAATTATGATCTCTTGTGAGTTGTTTCATCTGTCCTGAGTGAAGATAATATATTCTACTGTCACCTGCTGAAGCCCACCAGAATCTGTTGTCTTCAACTATCACGCTTACCATAGTGGTTCCGGATCCTCTTCCGTTCTCCTTTGGCACCTGACTGATCGCTTCATCCGCTTCTTTCATAACAGAATCAAAAAATGCAGGTATATCAACACTGCGTAGAGTTTTTATTTCTTCAAAACGTTTTTTCAAAAGAGATACAGCAATCTCACTGGCCTTACCCCCATCTGTCATTCCACCCATACCGTCGCATACCGTGGCGAAAAACCTGAGAGTTTCATTGGCTCTGAGCTTTGCTCCTTTTGAAACATACACCCGATCCTGCTGATAACTCCTGTTTCCCACATGTATGGCGCTTGATGTCTCGATCTCGGGAATATAGATGATCTGTTCAGTTACTTCTTCTTCCAATGCGGGTGCATCGGTGATTTTTATTATTTCTTTTTTCTTTCTCATATCACCTTACCTCCACACGAAATTCATAACTGCCATCGTTTACCCGTAAAGAGAAACTCTCCCCTGATGCTACCTTGGTACACATTAAAGGACCAAGTTCTACCTGCCCGATATAAACCGGATTTGTTTTTGATCGATTGTATATCAGAAAAACATTATCATTTCGATCATATACTATCTCAGCATGCAATCCGCTTATCTGCTGATCTGCAAGGCAGATATCACTTTTTTTTGAATCTCTTCCGATCCGTATTCCCCTTTCGGGAATCTGCCATTCAAGGTCGTTCGGACCGTCGCCCCCTTTAAGTCTGAGTCTTGGCTTGGCAGTAAATGCCTGCTTCCCTAAGCTCGTCGTAGTTATTCGCCTATTTAACCCCAACTCCCTGACAAACTCTTTCATCGTCTGAGGTCTGTCTTTATACGACCTTGACAGGGCTCTCATGATACCTGTATTTATCCTGTCAGAAATATCCGGCACAAGCTCCTTTAATTGTTCGACCTCGGCGCCCATCTCCCGGTCCGGAGCAGCCGGTATTTTTTTTCTTGTCAGAACATAATAATACGTTGCAGCAAGAGCATATATATCACTCCACGGGCCATGCATTCCTGCTTTCATATACTGTTCAATGGGTGCAAAGCCCGGCTTTACCATCACAGACATCGTTTGCGGCTCGTTGATCGCATATGCTCTTGTCGCACCGAAATCTATCAGCTTGAAATCTCCATCGTCACTCACTATGATGTTGTCGGGACTTATATCTCTGTGTAGGAGCATTTTTTTGTGGATTCTGTAAAGCGCATCCGCCATCTCCTGAAGCATAAGATTTGCAGCATCTGTATTTAACACTCCCTGCTCTTTTACGAGTTTTGAAAGGTTTGTCCCCTTTATATACTCCATCACGATATATGCTGTATTATTTGCTTCAAAGTAGTCAAATGCATTTACAACCGCTGCCTCATGTTCAAGTCCCACAAGTATCCTGGCTTCATTTATAAACACAGATTTTCCGTGCTCATAGGCTTCCATTACACGCGGATGATCCTTGGTTTTGATATCAAGCGTGCCTTCCTTACGTGTACCCCAGTCTATCGGGAAGTATTCCTTAATAGCGCACTCGTGGTTTTCTATTTTGTCAAAACCACGATAAGTGATTCCAAAACCGCCGGCACCTATCATCTCTTGAATTATATATCTGTCGTTCAGTACGACTTCTGATCTCAGCGCACGCGGAGTATGGTTTACTGCCATCGATCATGCTTCCTCTCTGTAAAAGGTAAACTTCTCCCGACCTGCCGAGATTACATCGCCGTCAACAAGTCTTCTCGGTTCCTCAAGCTTCACACCATTAACACTTGTTCCGTTTGTAGAGTCAAGATCCCTTACAAAGCATCCTGATTTTGTGATCTCGATCACAAAATGCTGCTTCGACAAAAGATCATCGTCAATGCAAAGACCGCATATTTCAGAACGACCGACAAAAAAGCTTCCTTCTATCACCCAGTTCCCTTCGTGATTTACTCCGTTCTCATCAGTTATAACTATTCTAACAGGCACGGAATCCGATTTGGATAATTCCTCAGGATCCACATCAACGTGAATGATCTTTGATTTACGACGGTAGATAATGATCGCAAGTACGATACCGAGTATTGCAACCACGGCGATAAGTATTATCCAACCTATGCTTAATCCTGATTCTTCTTCCACTATCGTGATACTCTGTGACTGTTCTTCTTTTTGGGGAGTAGATTCAGGTTCCTCAGGTTCAGCTATCTTTGGTAATTCCGGAAGCGCCATCTTACCACTTACTTTTTCTCCGTCAGCATCGGAAATATCCTTGAATCCTGCATCCTCGAGATTTATTTGCGGCTGATCAAAAGCGACCTCATATGTATGATCCCACATAAGAGAACAAAGATCTTTAAACGCCTGCCGGACGCTTCCTTTACCGATCGTCGCATCAAATCCGCGCTTCATTTGATCCTTAGGTCCCATTCCAAGAAGTTTCTTTGTCTCTTCTATCTTTTTCTCGTTTTCTTTTGATACCGTATGATAACTGTTTTTCAAAAGAATTCCGTAGAGCGGAATAGTTGGATTGTTTACAACTACATTTTCTCTGACAGATGTATATAAGTCACTGTGGCTTTTTCCTTCCTTATCCTTCGAATCGTCGATGCCATCCGAAAGCAGGATCACAACCGTCCTTTCGTTGTTATCAGCATTCTCCTTTATCACATAATTAATTGTGTTATACAGTACTGTGTTTTCAGCATCACGCTTAAGACCTTCTATCTTATCGATATCCTTTACTTCTTTTCCTACACCCTTCTTGTCGACATTTCCGATAGTATATAGTGTGATCTTATCTGTACCTTTTATCTTCTTCTGAAATGCCTTCACCTGGCTTACCGCATCCTTGTATTGAGACGCATCAACTGACTTTGATTTATCCAGAAGAAAAATATAGTGTGTCAATTCATTGGATGCCTTTACTGACAGAATCTCATTTGTATTTGTTCCAATATCGGCTTCTTCTTCCTCGCCTTTTCTTTTTCCGCTGATAACAGCACTATACTTTGATCCCTTCAGATCCTTCTCATCATCCTGCAGATAGGCTACGATCTTATCATCTTTAACGATGCTCTGTTCAAAGTAAGTTTTTGCTACCGCCATGGTATGTCCTGCACACACAGCCACCACTACGGATCCTATCATAACAAATGTACGAAATTGAAAAAGCTTCATTACTATTCTCCCTATCATCCTATTTCTACGCCTTCTTTTTAGTCTTTGTTCCTGAAAGGCCTGCACCTATCGGCGTTATCGTAACGGACTTGATTGCTCTCTTATATTTTATTCTATAGTATCTCTTTTTTACTGATCCACTTTTCTTCTTTGTTTTTTTGGTGACTTCGGTCGGCCATTTTTTTCCGTCTTTAAATATGATATTGAGCTTATACTTATCAGCTCCAAGTGACTTACCCCACTTAATGGTAGAAATCTTTCCTTTTCTTGAGATTTTTATCGAACTTTTCTTAACACTTGCAGGAACAACTACATAATCAAGGTAGCTTTCATCTTCGGTATTATTGTCATTTCCCAAGTAGGACAGTTTTACATAATACTTGCCACACTTTGTTCCGAAGTGAAGACGTCCGGATACATCAAAATAACCGTACTTACTTCCGATGTCAACTACCTTACTGTTTCGATATATACCGTATTCAAAATAATCCTTCGTTGGGTCTTTATCAAAATCCCAGTAACTGCCATCGTCTGCGAAATACACTTCCAGTTTCCTACTCTTACCGGCAACGCATTTTATACTGTCCGAGTCCTCAAAATAAAGCTTCATATTAGTTTTCGACTTATATACAGGAGTGAATCTGACTCCTTCAGAATTACCATAATATTTCTCTCCCGGCTTGTATGTTTTTCCATCATCCGAGCATCTCCAACCAATAAAAGTATCGTCGTCATACGGATAATCGATCATTTCCAGATATCCTCCATATGATTTGTACCATATTTTTACTTCGTTACTTGCCTCGTTTAAAACAAAAGTAGCCTTATATGCTCTCGTTATGACAATCTCGTTGGTTCTCATACTCCACGATCCATCAGGAGCGCTCACCACACAATACCAGTATGCTCTTGTAAAATTATTATAGGTGGTATAACCGACCAAAGGATCTGTAAGATTTGATATTACCTTATACTCTCCTCCCTCAACCTTCTCATACCATGTGTACTTATATGCTTTTTTATCCGTATCAGTAATTGAATTGTCAAAACCTACACCCAAATGACACCTAAAATACTCAGCAGTTACCCATATTTTTGATGTGCGCCAGTTATAATTCGAATAGCCAAATAATTCGCCATCAGCCTCAGACCATCCGTTTAATACGACATCGATCGGCTTACTGTAGATAGCAGCCGTTTCCGCACCCTCTGCCGCTTTCCCGTTTATTGTAGCACCTAAGAATAATGACATGCATAAAACAAGTGATATAGCCCTTCCTATCATTCTTTTCATGTTTTTCCTCCTTGACTATCATATTCTAAGCGGATAATACACCTCCGTTACATAATATAGACAATTCAGGAATCGTTTTAGATTTATTTTTTTAAAAAAAGTTTTTATCAGCACGAAAATCCCTGCTATTGCAAGGCTTTTCGTGCTTTCTTATCTGTTTCATCAGAAGATCGTGTCCGTTCCCATAGCTGCGTTTATCTGGCTGCTCACATGGTTTACGGCAGATATGTTTCTCTCAACTGCTCGTGTATTCTGGATAGTTGCTGTGACATTTGCTGCAGCAAGCGCATTGTTTACTCTCATCAACCTACTCATCTCCTGCTGATTATGGATCACCTGGTTGAATCCGGTCTCCATACTTCTGCGAAGATCCGCCTGTGACTGCATTACTTCCCTATGTCTTGCATCAGCCTCGTACTCCCTTATAAGTTCCTTAACGGAATCACATCTGTAGTTTTCAACTGCTGTGACAAACCAATCAACTGCATCCTTATAGCAATAGTTCACCGGGAACCATGCGTTTGTCTCAGGTCTGAGCTCCGCCTGGCACTGTGCTATCACGGCATCACATCTGTCAACCTCAGCAAAAACCTGTGCGTTATACTCTCTGATCTGCTGATTCTTCCTGTTGACCGAAGCACTGTGTTTACCGATTCCGAGTGCGACTACCGGTATAGCCAGAATGCTTATTCCCACAAAGTAGAAGATTCCCAATGAATGCTGCATTGCCGAGCCAAAGCCTCCGCCCATGACACCGATTCCAAGTGCGGCACCTGCGATTATTGTCTTCTTGTTTTTTCTGATCGTATTACCGAGGAACTTTGGAACCAAAATGATATATCCGCCTGCGGTAGCCACAAGATATAACAATTCGTCATCATATCCTCCACCGAATACCATATACATTTCAAACAGTATGCTTATTGCTCCGATAAAAATTACCAGGGTTTTTACCAATCCGGACATCCCGGTGTTATTCAACCCCTGAACCTCACCTCGAAACTGTGCTTCAAGCTGGCTCTTTCTCTGGTTCATGGCAAAAATCCTGTCAACTCTTTCCTTTACATAGTACAATCCCATTCTCAACTGTTCGCGATCCATAATTGTGATCCTCCTTTTTTGATTCCGGTTTTTCCGGTATATTGTTTTTATTTTTTCTTCACTTTGTTGCCGTGAAGTTCCTTACATGCACATACTACCACTTATTTCCGGCGAATTGACAATATTGACATTTTTAACACAAACTATGTAATTTTTGGTTAGAAAGCACTCTCAACCACACAAAAAAGCCTTGCATCCGCAAGGCTTTTTCTACTGTATGGAACGATCATCCCAGTTTGATCTTCGTCTCTCCTCTGGCAAAGGTCAGCTCTGCTCCCGACATCAAGGGTGTAGGAACCCCTTTCTCGAGACGTTCGCCATCTGCGAACGTACCGTTTGTCGAAAAATCAGTAACAATATAAATATTCTCGAGTGCCTGATAACGAAGTGAACAATGCTTCCTGCTCACCGACTTATCCTTGATGATCCAATGAGACTGCGAGGGATCGCTGCCGATGATGATTTCATTTTTCTGAGGAAGCTTGAAAGCCTCACCCTCCACGGGACCGGATATTGCTCTCACCTTGCCCATGCGCTCGACTTTTTGAGGCTTTTCAGTTTCTTCCTCCACCGCAGTTTCCACTTCCTCCGCCGCAGTTTCCACATTTTTTTCCGTATCTTTCGGTTCTTCTGTTTTCAGAATATCTGTAGCGCTCTCTATAGCGTTCTCTGCGGCATTGACAGCGACCTGAACCGCTTTTGACTCAGATAATTTGTTTTCAACAGTCTCAACGACAGATGCCGCCTTGTCAATAGCCTCCACATTTAATACCGGTTTCGTCTTACCTATGTATCTGAATGTCATAACAAGTATAATCACAAGCGTAAGAACAAACGCCGCTCCACCAATCAGATAGCCATTTGAAATAAACTTATGAATATAGAATCTCCACCATCTATAATTGATAGCAAACACCGCATATGCAGCCAAAAGGGCGATCGTTCCGGTTGACACGACATTCAGGCACTTAATGACAGTCTCAAGCCTCACTGACGAGAAAAAGTGTAAAAACGCTGCTACCGCCAATGCCAGGCCTACTATTATTCCGAGCACAAAAAGCAAAGCGCCAAATACATTACCCGGATCAAACATTCTCTTTGTTATCAAATAAAACGGAATGATCATTATCAAGTTGATAACCGTATAGGAGCCTAAAAGCGCTAACTCCTCTTTGCCAGCTGCCAACAATCCGGCCAATGTCAAATCTATGATCAGCAGAACGATCCACAGTGCCCTTGCACTTCCGTGATTTGACTTGGTTATCACTGCTGCGACCAACTCCAAAGCCCCTGCAATACAGAAACAAAGAAGCAATAGTTTTCTGAATCCTTCAGCCGGTTTATTCATTACTCCCATATTCTGTCTCCTTTCTCAAGGCCTGTTATTTTTTCTATACTTTTAATCTTTTTCCAGTAATCATTATCCGGATAACTATTATTCAACTTTTTGGTTTCATTCACTATCGCTTTAACCGCATCTCGTGCTTCGTCTCTTAATTTATTCAGATGTTCATCCCACTCTTCAGACTTTCCCGATTCATTTACGGAGTAGTCTAAATAAAAATCTCTGTTCTTTTTAAAATAATCCGCAAAGAGCTCTACCAATTTCTCTGCCTGCTCGGTATCCGTATCTATATCCAAAACACTATGCATCAAATCGTCGCATTTCTCGGCCGCTAAAGCTGTATTGGATTCATCCACTTCGACGTATTCGATCACATCACCAAGTTTTTCAATTGTTTTATTAAGTGATTCTACGCTACCGACTTCTTTACCGCAACCGACTGCCGAAACACTCATTAAAACCATCATAAGCACTACAAGAGTTCTTTTTACAATTCTTTTGTTTTTCATCTTTTCTTTCCTCCATATTATTGTGTTATCCCAGTTTGATCTTCGTCTCTCCCCTTGCAAAGGTCAGCTCTGCCCCCGACATCAAAGGCGGCGGAACCCCCCTTCTCGAGACGTTCACCATCTGCGAAAGTACCGTTTGTTGAAGAATCAGTAATAATATAAAGTATCTTTTTTTCATTCATTCTCCAATACCTTTCCTTCAAGGCGTTCGTGTTTTTTGTTACAATGCCATATTATCATAGCTCATTTTGTTTTTGATGTTTTTGTCATAATTGACACTTATTTTGTCATTTTTTTAAAAATGCGCAGCAAGATACCATACATATTTAAGACAATCAAACAGGAAAAAAAGATTTAAAAATTCAAAAAAAGCACTCCGAAGAGTGCTCATAAATGTTATTCTGTTGTTTTTATAGCTCAGATATCAAGGATCCCTTCCTTATCTCGCAAACAATTCCTCACCCGTCAAATCATGCACAACTACATTTTTATATGCGTTATGCTTTATTCCGGAGAAGGAAATCATAGTAAGCTGAAGCGATTTTTCACTGCCTGTTTCCTCTCGGAACACTTCAACTTTTCTCCTAAGATCCTTTTCATACGCTGCTGTAATCTCAAATTCGTTTTCCGTGAACTTGGTCTCACAGATATTTATCACATCATCCTTTCGATCAATCAAAAGGTCGATCTGTACACCGGGCGAACTCTTCCTACTACTCCATGAGTATTCCCACGAAGAAATCCCTGTGATACCAAGTGCATGTTTTATCTGCTTTGTATGTAGCAGGCAAACATTTTCAAATGCGAGTCCGGACCAGCTATGATACCCGGGCGTGTTTATGTAGTTCAACCATGAATCTGTTTTTCCACTTTCCAAAAAAGCCAGATGGAATAAGCAAAAAGGATCAATCAGCTGATACCTGCAACCATTTTTCTTTTGTGCAAAGTCCCGATATTTTCGTATAAACCCGCACTGCTCAAGACTCTCCAGACATCCTGTCAGCTCTTTCCCCGTTACTGTTTTTCCGCTGTCAAGTAACTCCTGTCTGGTAACTCCTCTCTTTCTGGAAAAAATCTCACGAACTATGGAAACATATTGTTCGGAGTTTTTGAACAGCGAAGAAAACAACGTTTTAAACTCATATTTAAACGGACTATTCTCATGGAAAAACAGTATATCTATGTTTTGCTCGATACTGTACCTCCGATCAAAATAGTCCAGATAATATGGTATCCCACCGAAAACCATATAGCTTTCTACAATTTGTTTTCTGGTAAACTCAATATTATTCTGTAACAGAAATTGTTCGCATTCATTCAGACTGAATGGCAGAAGATGTATCTGCTTGGTTATTCGGTTATAGAACCCTCCCGTATCATTTATTATATTTTTGATAACCCATGTAGTTGCCGATCCGCAAACAATAAGAAATACATCCTTTTTCGCAGATCCCCAAGCATTCCAAAAGTAATCCAAAGCACTTTTAAAATCGGACCTTGCTCTGTCCATCCAAGGAAGCTCATCTAAAAAAATCACCCTTTTGCCCGCTCGATAATCACGCCGGACATCGTCCTTTTCCAGTAATTTTTGCAACCTCGAAAAAGCTTCAAACCAATCATTAGGAATCGATCTCTCCTCATCCCCATACTTGATCAGCGATTCACGGAATGCCTTTAACTGTTCCTTTGTATTCCCATTCTGCACACCTGTTGCATAAAATGAAAATGTTTCATGGAAGAATTCCTTTATCAGGTAAGTCTTTCCAACTCTCCTTCTCCCATAGAGTGCGAGAAACTCAGGCTTATTGCTTTCAGAACAATCTTCAAGAATCTTTATTTCTTCTTTTCTCCCTACCATAGAGCACCTCCGTATCAGGGATTCTCTGATTTATCCTTATTATACACCCTGGGGAATTATATGTCAATAACAACATATAATTCCCCAAAACATACTCTTTAAGGGGTGTTTTTGGGGGATTATATGTCGGTTTTTGCTTATAACCTCTCTATCCACGACAACTCCGGTACGTATAACCATATACTTTTGTATAATCCTTCATAAATTTTAATCATCCAGCTTTATCCCTGCGAAAAGGCCCGCGAGTGTACCGCCGTCATCGTCCTCATCGTGGTACTCTAAAGGCTCATGTTCCTCATCCTCGAGCTCCGGGGCATCGCCCTCTATCGCCTGTTTCATACTGAGTTTGATCTTTCCTTCTTCGACAGATATGATCTTTACCTTTACGCGGTCGCCGTACTTGACGACCTCCTTCGGCGATTTCAAAAACTTGTTTGTGATCTCGGAGATATGAACGAGACCTGTCAGGCCGTCCCCGATATCTACAAAGCATCCGTAAGGCTCGATCCTTACGACCTCTCCCTCGGTGATGTATCCTTTTTGAAGAGCATTTATCTTTTTATCATGCGCCGCTGCCGCGAGCTCTCTTTCTACTTCCTTTGCTGATAGCACGAGTTTGTCATGCTCGGGATCGCAGGTGATGACTACGACCTGAAGATTTTTACCGACGAACTCATCTACATCCTCCACATAGTCAAGTGCTAACTGCGATGCCGGTATGAAGGCACGCTGCCCCTCTACGTAGGTGATCACACCGCCGTTTACAGATGTCTGGACTTTGACTTTAAAGACCTCGTGAGTCTCCATGGCTTCCTTAAGTCGCTCCCACGCGCTTTCTCTGACAGCTTCTCTTCTGGAAAGAAGCACTCTACCCTGTCCGTCATCGCTGTCCAAAACCACCGCCGTGATAGGATCTCCGGTACGAAGCTCATCCATCGCATGAAAGCTCGGATCATCACTGTACTCATCAGGCATGATCACTCCCTGAGAAAATGTGTGAAGATCGACCAAAACCTCTTCTTCCTCCACACTTATGATCGTGCCGTGAACGACATCCCCTTCCTTGAACTTTTTTAATGAAGCGTTTATCTCATCTTCAAAATCTGCCATTGATTCCACTGCTTTATCCTCCTTCTCACAAAACATAATATCGCAAAGAGCTCTCTTTCGAGAGCTCCCATATATCTGATCATACTCTTCCCACTATCACGCTTGAGTTCTGTCCTCCGAAACCAAATGAGTTACTCATGGCGTAGTCAGTGTCTATCTTCTGAGACTGCTTCGGTACGTAGTTAAGCTCAAAGCACGCCTCATCGAGATTATCCAAGTTAAGTGTCGGCGGTACAACTCCCGTACGTATCGCCTGGATACAGGTGATCACTTCCGTGATGCCGCCTGCGCCCATCATATGCCCCGTGGCACCCTTGGTCGAGGTTACAGCCATCTTTTTCAATGAATCCTTATCCCCACCAAACACCTTTGCGATAGCATTAGTCTCTATCGGATCTCCGACAGGAGTCGATGTCCCGTGTGTGTTTATGTATCCGATATCCTCAGGCTTTATGCCGGCATTTTTGATAGCCTGCTCCATGCAAAAGATCGCTCCGATCCCTTCCGGATGCGGGCTCGTCACATGATAACCATCGGTACAGTTTGCAAAGCCTGCTATATTTGCAAGTGCCGTGGCACCCCTCTTTGCTGCATTCTCAGCGGTCTCAAGTACGAGCGCTCCTCCGCCTTCGCCGATGACAAAACCGTCTCTGTCCTTTTCAAAAGGTCTCGACGCACCCTGCGGATCATCGTTGTTCGTGGAAAGCGCATGCGCAGATACGAGGCCTCTGATAAACAAAGGACACAGTGCGGACTCTGCTCCGACCACGAGTACCGCATCAGCCTGACCACTCATAAGCAGCATACACCCTGTCGCTATCGCATCACCACCTGATGAGCAAGCGGTGCTTACAGTAAGCGACGGTCCGAGATATCCTCTGGCGATGGCAAGCTGTGCCGCCACCTCATTTCCTATGATCTTCGGTACAAATCTGGGGCTGACCTTTTTATGCTCGCCCTTTGATATTCCGTCCTGAGTCTCAGAGATCGGTGTGATGCCCCCGAGCGCAGTACCGATAACTATACCCATACGTGTAGGCTCTGCTATTCTTTTTTCCGACGATCCCGCTACCTCACCGCTGTCTGATGATGCATCAGAAGCTCCGAGAGTTCTATCATCTGCCAACACCTCCCCTGCCTGGCTAAGCGCCTCCAAAGCAGCCGCATATCCATACTGCATAAAGGGATCCATCTCTCTGGTCAGTTTTTTAGGCATATAGTCTGTAGGCTCGAAATCCTTTATCTGGGCTGCTATCTTTACAGGCAGCTCTGACGTATCAAACCTCGTGATAGTCTGCACTCCGCAGACTCCGGCCGTGACATTTTTCCAATACTCTTCTACACTGTTTCCGATGGGCGTGATGGCTCCCATACCGGTAACTACTATGTTTTTACTCATTTATCATCCTCATTTTTTTCTTTATCTTCTATCTGATAGTCGCGGTTTCTGATCTCCTTACGCTGGATCTTTCCGGAGAAGGTTTTGGGAAGCTCCGCCTGGAAGTCGAGAACCTTCGGCCATTTATATGAAGCTATGTTTTTCTTCAGCGACTTCATGATATCGGAGCGAAGCTTGTCCGATGCCTCGATACCGTTTGCAAGCACGATACTTGCCTTGATCGCCTGACCTCTGATCGGATCCGGCACTGCCGTCACCGCACACTCAAGCACATAAGGAAGCTTCATGATCTCGTTTTCTATCTCAAAAGGTCCGATCCTGTATCCACTCGACTTGATCAGATCGTCCGTACGTCCGACATACCAGTAGTACCCTTCGTCGTCGATATATGCGGTATCTCCCGTGTGATAATATCCGTCATGCCATACAGCCTTCGTCTTTTCCTCATCCTCATAGTATCCAAGGAAAAGTCCGCACGGCGGATGCTCCTTTCCGAGAGCCGGATCACCGACATAGATGACGATCTCGCCCTCCTCGTAGGACTCAGCCATCGTACCGTCAGGAAGCATCAGCTGGACATCGTAAAGAGGAGACGGCTTGCCAAGTGACCCCGGATGCGGTTCGGTCCCAATAAGGTTTCCGATAGTGAGCGTGGTCTCGGTCTGGCCCAGTCCCTCCATGATGGAAAGCCCGGTCTTTTCTTTAAACCTGTTAAAAATCTCCGGATTCAGTGCTTCTCCTGCTGTCACCACATACTTAAGTGATGACAGATTATACTTCTCCAGCTTCAGATGCACCATCACGCGGTACACCGTCGGCGGCGCACAGAACGTGGTGATCTTGTATTTATCGATCATGCGAAGTATCTCCTTCGCATCGAACTTGTCAAAGTCATATGTAAAAATGCACGCGTCACACATCCACTGTCCGTAGATCTTTCCCCAGAGGGCTTTTCCCCAGCCCGTATCAGATATAGAAAAATGTACCCCCTCCGGGTCCACGTTCTGCCAGTACTTCGCAGTGATGTAGTGTCCCAAAGGATATCTGTAGCTGTGCGCTGCAAGCTTCGGATATTCTGTCGTTCCCGATGTAAAGAACATGACCATGGGGTCATCGCCGCCGGCATAATCCTCTCCCTCCGGCTTCGGGAAGTGAGACGAAAAATACTTTACGTCCTTGTTCAGACTTCTCCAGCCGGCTCTGCGTCCGCCGACCATGATCTTGTGCTTTATGTTTTTATTTCCTCTGGCCGCCTTGTCAATCTCATAGGAAACATCGCCGTCAGCAGTACAGATGACAGCATCGATCCTTCCTTTTTTAAAACGGTATTCAAAATCGGACTTAAGCAAAAGATTCGTCGCAGGTACCGCGACAGCTCCTATCTTGTGCAGAGCCAAAAGCGTAAACCAGAACTGATAGTGACGCTTCAAAACCAGCATCACTCTGTCACCCTTTTTGATCCCGAGAAAACTCAAATAATTGGCGACACGTGACGAATGGCGTTTCATGTCACCAAAAGTATAGATGCGCTCCGTGCCATCCTTGGAGATGTGGATCATCGCGCGCCTGTCAGGCTCACGGTCCGCGATCGCATCTGCTATATCGAAGGCAAAGTTAAAGGTGTCCTCATTCATAAAAGAGATTTCCTTTAAAGCGCCGTTCTTATCCTCCTTCACGGTGCGGACAAAGTTCATCTCGGCGGAGTCCTCGATCAGCGCCGCCTGCCGCCGGACGTTCTGCTGCAC
>ONKC01000024.1 GCA_900318295.1 uncultured Eubacteriales bacterium | reverse complement strand
CCAGGGACTCTCCCATTTCAACTCCTGATTCTCAAACTTTGACTTGGTAAACCAAAGCACGAAATCAGCTTTGTTTTTCTTGTTAGTATCCTCATCGACATCATCTCGCGCACCGATCACAAGCTCTTCTTCGTTCTGCGCGGAAAGACAATAATAATCCTTCAACTTCGACGTATCAAAGTAGACATTATCTCCGGCCACATAGGCATAACCCTTATCGATTAGCACCTCGATCATCTCGATAAAATCATCGATACAGTTTGTCGCAGGCTCAACTACATCAGGCCAGCGCACGTTGAGCTTCAGCGCATCTGTCTTAAAGGCATCTGTATAAAACTTGGCTATATCCATAACGCTCTTATGCTCACGCTTTGCACCAGCAAGCATCTTGTCCTCACCGGTATCTCCGTCACTTGACAGATGCCCGACGTCAGTGATATTCATAACACGTTTAACATCATAGCCGATAAATCTGAGTGTCTTTTCAAGAACATCCTCCATGATGTACGTTCTCAGGTTTCCGATATGAGCAAAATGATAAACAGTCGGTCCGCACGTATACATACCGACCTTTCCTTCTTCATTTGGTTTAAACTCCTCGACCTTTTTTCCAAGTGTATTATAAAGATTTACTGTTACATCCAACATTGTTTTCCCTCCAAAAATCATAATGAATATCTAATAAAAAATCACTTTTGCAAATAAGCATACTATTGCAAAAACTCTATGGCGCATTATTATAAAACCGTACAGCTTTAATACATTCTACACCATCAACATCGCCCGTAATACGCCATGACGGCAGCTATCGTTTTACCGTCGATTATCTCACCGTTTAAGATCATTTTTTTCACACTTTCCATATCATGTTTTTCTACTCCCAAAAACTCATCAGCATCTCTATTCACTTTTGTTTTTTTGAGATTCTTTGCGATATAAATACTTGTAACTTCCTCGCTGTATGCAGGCACCGGAGCAAAGTCAAAGAGAAGTTCTATATCATCGGAAACATATCCGATCTCTTCCTCCATCTCACGCTTGATGGTACTAAGATGATCCTCTCCCGACTCAGTCTTTCCTGCAGGTATCTCAAGCAATTCTCTATCGACACCAAGCCTGTACTGCCTCACAAGAATGGCTTTTCCATCATCATCAATCGGCAATACAGCGGCACCACCCGGATGATGTACCAGATCCCAGTTGGCTTTCGCGCCGTCAGGCAAGCTCATCTCACACTCGTAAAAGCTGAGTGCGTTACCTTTGCTTACACATCGTTCACTTATCTTTCTATATATACTCATGTATTAATCCTCACCAAAGTTCTCGCAGCTGCTACGGTATGGCTGCTATGATACTTAGTTTTTAAAGGAATGTATCGGCGCAGGAATCTTACCCTTGCGTGAAATAAAGTCCTCACACGAGAAGGTGCTCACCGGCATGATCGGCGCAAGTCCTAAAAGGCCTCCGAACTCAACAGTATCACCAACCTTCTTGCCCTGAGCAGGTATGATACGAACTGCCGTGGTTTTTTGATTAACCATTCCGATAGCCATCTCATCAGCTATGATACCGGAGATCGTACTTGCCTTAGTATCACCCGGTATCGCTATCATATCAAGCCCTACCGAGCATACACAGGTCATCGCCTCAAGCTTTTCTATAGTAAGAGCCCCGGCATTGACGGCATCTATCATACCCTGGTCCTCGCTAACAGGGATAAATGCGCCGCTAAGGCCTCCGACTGCAGTCGAAGCCATAACACCGCCCTTCTTTACCTGGTCGTTTAGCATGGCAAGAGCGGCAGTGGTACCAGGCGCACCTGCGTGCTCGAGCCCCAATGACTGGAATATCTCTGCGATAGAATCTCCGATAGCAGGTGTGGGTGCGAGAGAAAGATCCACGATCCCAAACGGTACACCAAGACGTTTTGAAGCCTCATTTGCCACCAGCTGTCCGACTCTCGTTATCTTAAATGCAGTCTTTTTTATCGTCTCACATACGACATCAAATGACTCACCCTTTACCTGATCAAGAGCTGTCTTAACTACTCCGGGTCCGCTGACTCCGACGTTGATCACGGCATCTCCTTCGGTCACACCGTGAAAAGCTCCGGCCATAAACGGGTTATCATCAGGCGCATTACAGAACACGACAAGCTTTGCACACCCGATAGAATCTCTGTCGGCTGTTCTCTTTGCGGTATCTAAAATAACATCGCCCATAAGCCTGACAGCATCCATGTCAATACCTGTTTTGGTGGATCCTAAGTTTATCGAGCTGCATACAAAATCAGTCTCTGATAAAGCCTGAGGAATAGACTCGATCAGAAGTCTGTCAGCCTTCGTCATCATCTTTGATACCAGTGCCGAGTAACCTCCGAGGAAGTTTACTCCCACTGTCTTAGCCGCTTTATCAAGAGCCTTTGCTATTTTTACGAAATCCTCACTCGACTTACATGCAGCACCACCGATAAGCGCGATAGGTGTAACAGAAATCCTTTTATTTACGATAGGGATCCCAAACTCTCCTCCGATCTCATCGCCGGTTTTAACCAAGTCCTTCGCCTTTGTTGTAATCTTGTTAAAAATATTCTCACACAGCTTATCAATATCACTATCGATACAATCAAGCAAGCTTATCCCCATCGTGATAGTCCTTACGTCCAGGTTCTGCTTGTCTATCATTTTATTTGTCTCGGTAACTTCGCTTATATTAATCATTCGAACAAACTCCTTCTAAATCAGATTCGATGCATAGAATCAAATATTTCTTCTCTTTGAATCCTCACGGTACATCCGATGTCATCACCCAGTGCCTCGACACCGTTTGACATCTCCTGATATCCTTCATCAAAAGCGGAAACATCAACGATCATCATCATGTTGAAAAATCCTCCGACTATCGTCTGAGAAATGTCTAAAATATTGATATTTTTCTCTGCAAGATACGTACATACCTTGGCTATAATACCAACACTGTCTTTTCCCACAACCGTGATAACTGCTCTTTTCATGTCCTTACTCCTCCTAAAACAATAGAATATAATTATGGGTTTAACCCCAAATATATCTGATTAAAATATAAGATTATAAATAAATTATTAATTATTTTACAACTGTCAACACGCGATCGATCGTGTAGGATTATATCTGTCCGCAACGATTAACTCGGTACCGCATTCACTCCAACTTTCACAGCTTTCCATCTCGTAAGTGACAGTATTATAAGCAAGCTCGGGGAAATTATTATGCTCACTCAAATGACCGAGTATGACGGTCTTTAATCCCTTATGAACAATCTCTTTTATAAGCCTAGCGGAGGCATCATTTGAAAGATGTCCCTTATCTCCGAGTATACGCATTTTTAATGAATAAGGGTACGGCCCCACCTGCAAAAGGTTTATATCATGATTGGCTTCAAGTAAAACCACATCGCAGTCTCCGAGGTTTTCGATGATATGATCATCATAAGTACCCATATCCGTAGCGACACCAACTTTGGCGTTATTCTTTTCAAGAGTATAGCATACCGGATCAACCGCATCATGAGAGATTGAAAATGAATGGATTATATAATCATTTATTTCAAAATCTTCGCCTGATCTGATACTGTGAAACAACTCGGGAGAAACGTTTTTCATATTGCATTTTTCCCATATTTTCCCGATCGTATCAGCGGTGCCATATACAGGTATGGGAAACTTTCTTAGGAGCGCTCCGAGGCCGGCCACATGGTCACTGTGCTCATGTGTGATCAGTATCCCATCTAAACGCTCAAGAGAGAGACCCTGTGCGTCGAGTCCCTCTCTCACCTTTTTTAAGCTGGTTCCGACGTCCACTAAAAAGCCGCGCTCGTCGTCGCCTGCATATATACAGTTTCCACTACTGCCGCTCGCAATCGAATAGAGCTGCATCACTAAACCTCCTAAATTACATAACGTTTCTGATTTCAGGACTGTCTATCGTGATCCTGTTTCTTCCGTTCTGCTTTGACGAATACATAGCCCAGTCTGCTCTTGTCAAAAGATCCATCGGATTTTCACATGTCTCCGGATAACTTGCTATACCGGCTGATGCGGTGATCTGGAATGTCTTTTCCGCATAAATAACCGGTGTCTCTCTTATCTGTGTGTGTACATTCTGGGTGATCTCATACACTTCCTTGACGCCCTTACCGAGAAATGCGATGACAAACTCCTCGCCTCCGTAACGTCCGGCGATACCACCATTTTTCAGTGCAGCAATATTCAACAATCTGGATACATGCCTTATAGCCTCGTCACCACACTGATGTCCGTAATTATCGTTTACCATCTTGAACTTATCGATATCAAACAACGCCATGGTAACACTGATCTTTCTTTGCATAGCTTCATTCAGATATGCACTCATTATCTCATTTAAGTATCCGCGGTTATAGATACGTGTCAATCCGTCTCGGATAGCCATGTCATTCATCTGCTCATAGAGCATGGCATTGGATACACCAAGGCTTATCTGTCCGGCGACGTTCTGATAGAAAGCAGCTCCGTCCATGAAAGCATTGATCTTGTTCTTCATGACAATAAGTGTTCCGTAACGTGCCTCCTCCTTACCAATGATAGGCAGGCAGATAACAGACGGCATATCATATTTATCATCGAGGAACTGGAAGAACTTTACGCTCTCTGTCGATGTGTTCTGCATATAAAGCTTGCTCATAACAAGCATTTCTTTAAGGTCTGTCTCAAACACCGACCTTTTGATCTGCTCGGCAAACTCATCACCCATATTTGTAGCGATCGCTAAAAATCTACCCTTCGGCTCCTCACCCGGAATCTGGATCGTGTTATCCGGTTCAAGTATGATGATCACAGCATCCATATCAAGCCTGATCTGAAGGATATCTACGATCTTTCTCATCAAAGGCTCTTTATCCTTCGATGAAGCGATAGCTGAGGAAACCTCATTCTGCACACTCATCTCATCGTGTGAACGGTTGATCTTTTTATTCGCAGCCTGAAGCTGTATTTTCTGTGCACCGAGTACATCGTTTACTTTTTTGATACGGTCCTGATGGTCCTTCAACTCTTCGTTTACATTGTTAAGAGACTCAAGCGATCTTTGCTGAGCCATGATCTGCTTAAAGAACTCATCATATATCTTTGCAAGTGCCTCTCCCACGATGATAGGGATCATCTCCATGACCATAGTCAGCGCCACCTCGCGAAGCATCCCCAAAAGACCTTGAGGAAGCGTATTGGTCGCCATTCTGACACCCAGAGAGATCATTACGTAGATAAGCAAAAATGTAAGGTAAAATGAAACCCTTTTCATGTTGTCATCGTATGGGACAAACACAAATGTCTCGATCGTAAACAATATGAACAAGGCGAAAAATGCAGGTGAAATATTAAAGTCGATCCAAAAATAATATGCAACCAGTGCTCCCGCAACTCTCAAGCATTGATATACAAAACCAAACTTATAGTGCCTTTGTACTCTCTCCGGATCTTTGAACGCGATGTGCTCCAAAAAAGCCATGAACGCAAACACTCCGATACAAAGGAAGAACTCCCAGAGCTCCATTTTTTTCCCATGTGACTCCAAAGAGATCGCCAGACATGCAATCGTGTAAAAAATCATCGCCACATACAGACACACATGGAACTTGTACATGAAGTGATTTTTGTAGATCGTTGACATGATCTTAAGCATACGTGTTTCCACCTTTCGCTTTTGTAAAAATAACTGTAACCCTTTAGTTTACCCTATTACTGTTGCCAATATATCTCAACCGAGTCTCCGTCTCTGAGCGCATCGGTAAAGTTCTTATCCACGCCGTTGATCCTGGTGATCAAACGCTTCCCACCTACCTTTGACATATCAAAGGGATACACATCAAACACATCTACAAAAATGGCCCCCTTTGATTTGGCAGGTATCGTGATCTCCTCGCCGTTTACCGTAATATGTGTCGGCTTTCCGACAGGTCTCGGTGGCTCAACCGCCGGCTTGATACCATCAATACGATCAAGTATCTCCTGATCTGCCGCTTTGGATGCCGCTTCGGGATCAGTACTGTAGCTTAGCATCCTGTCATTAAGCCCCGGAATGATCTTTCCTCCGGAACCAAGCTTCGGAGTGTCAAACGGCACATCCTCCATCCAATCCGGAAGCGGTTTCAAAGGCTGAAGCAGCGGATCCTCCGCCATCGCTTCTTCAAGCGATGTATGCTTCTTCGGCTCGTCATCATAGGTTTTAGCAGGCTCTTCCTTCTTTTCTTCCTTCTTTTCATGCTTGGCTTTTTTAGGATGACTTTTTGCCGGCTTTGATTTTGCTTTCGCGTATGAACCCCCGGTTGCAGCGATCTCATCGATCACATCACCGTCATGAACTCTGGCGTTCAAGCCTGCTTCACGAGAGTTCAATAATACCTTATCAACCTTTTCCATACCGGCAAACTCAAGAAGGAAGCTCACCGTATGGAAATCATATACCTGAATATCATCGTTGTCCCTGACCTCATACGTCGATGATTCAGGAACACCGTTTACCTCTACTCTCTTCGGACATATGATATCACGACCGAAAAGCCTTATCGTGATCTCTTCTCTGCATTCTGCGATCTGTCCGATAGTTATCGAGCCTTTTTCTCCCTTTGTTGAGGGACGAAGTCTGATGTCGTCGTTTTCGAATACCGGGTCATTTAAGCTGACCTCTTTTCGATTTTTCCTGACCATGACGACTTCGCCGGCCTCACCCTTAACCTCGCGTTTTTCTCCGTTCACTGTGTAGAACAGCGATTCGCCCTTAACAGGGAAGAGGTTTTCTTTCTTGAACCCGGATGTAAGACAGGCATCAAGGACAGTAACCTTTCCGTTGTCATAGAGCTTTACGGGCTGATCGTTTACGATCACATGAATGAAATTATTGCTTTGCTCATAAGCACTCAAGCAAATACCTATCGGAGTGACCATCATGGAATCCTTACGACTCTCCTCACCCGGAAAATCAATATTTGTAAGAACATCGGCCCCACGTACGGCAACACGTTCTCTCGGAAGTTCCAAATGATCCGCAAGCTTTTCGGTAAAGCCTTCCTGAAGCCCGCCTCCTCCTACGATAAATACCGCCGAAACGCTTTTCCCGCCGTTTAGCTCTACGATCTTTTCCGCAATCTTCTTGGTGATATATGTCACAGCTCCATCCGTGATGGCAAGTACGTCCTCACGGGTTGCTCGCAGCGTATCACCGAATATGTTTTTAAATGTCGCTATTTTTTTCTTTGCAGTTTTTCTCTTAATACTCTCCGCAGTTTCAAAATCAGTAAGATACTCTCTTGCAATCGCCTCGGAAAGCTCATCTCCCGCAAGAGGGATCATGCCATACGCAATGATACTTCCGTCTTTAACGATCGAAAGATCGGATGTACCGGCGCCCACATCTACAAGAGCAATGTTCAGAAGGCGGAACTTTTCAGGGATCGCAACATTTATAGCAGCAATAGGCTCAAGCGTGAGGCTGGCCACATGAAGACCTGCGCTCTCGACAGCCGCATAAAGACCCTCGACAACCTCATCCGGTAAAAATGTCGCGATAAGGTCCATCGCTACACTCTTTGCAGGATGCTGCTCGAGCATATCCATCTGATAACCGTTAAGATAGTATCTCGCAGGTGAATACCCTACACAGAAAAACTTTTTATCTTTATGATCCACATCCTCGCGGATCTCTTCGTAAGCTTTTTCAACACCGCTCATCTCCATAGAGTGCAGATGCTCGGATGTAACCTTTGTCTCCTCCGGAAACTCAAGCTCCACATGAACCTCTCGGGTCTTAAGCACACGGCCTGCCGCTGCTATGCTAACCTCGGAAAGAGTCTGATTAAGTTTTTTCTCAAGAGCGGTCTTAACCTCAACTATAGTTCTGGATACCGTACCGATATCATGTATCTGTCCATCTATCACCGCTCTGGTCGTATGTTCAACCGATTCCTGAGCTACCACAACAAATCGGTCCACGCCAACTCTGTAGCCGACGGTCCCGACAATGCTTCTGGTACCTATATCAAGTCCGAATACATATCCTTCGTAATTGTTGTCCACGGTCGTTCTCCTAGTAAACACACATTTGCTACATTATATCATAAAGTGCCCATTAATACAAAGAAAAATTGGTATTTTCGTAAAATTTCGTAACTTTATCATAAGAAAGTAAACTTTTCTACAGCTGTATACTGTAAATTAGTGTGCTTCCTCCCAGTTTTTACCCTCTTCAACCTCTGCGATGAGGGGGACTTTTAACTCACATGCATGCGTCATTTCTTCCGAAAGTATCGCTTTTACCTGTTCTTTTTCGTCCTCTGCCGTCTCGATTAGAAGTTCATCATGGATCTGCAGGATAAGTCTGGATCTGAGGCCTTCCTTTTTCAGTCTTTTCCAGACGTTGATCATAGCTATCTTGATGATATCGGCCGCAGTTCCCTGTATCGGTGAGTTCATCGCAACTCTCTCGCCAAACTGTCGGTTCATAAAGTTTTTCGAGGTCAGCTCCGGGATAGGTCTGCGCCTTCCGAACATCGAGGACACGTAGCCATTTTTCTTTCCGTCCTCAACAAGCTTTTCTATAAACTCATGCACCTTAGGATAGGTCGCAAAGTAATCCTCGATATACTGTTTCGCCTGCTTTTGCGTGATGTCTAAGTCACGACTAAGCCCGAAACCGCTGATACCGTATACGATTCCGAAGTTGACAGCCTTTGCATTTCTCCTCTGAAGCGGAGTCACTTCCTCAAACGGAGTGTGGAACACCTGGGATGCCGTGATCCTGTGAATGTCGGCATCCTGCTTATAGGCCTCTATCAACCTCTCATCCCCGGACATATGAGCCAGAACTCGAAGCTCTATCTGCGAGTAGTCTGCATCTAAAAATGTATAGCCATCCTCAGGGATGAATACCTTTCTGATCTCGCGACCGAGTTCCATACGTATCGGGATATTCTGGAGGTTTGGATCAGTCGAAGAAAGCCTTCCGGTCGCAGTAACATTCTGGTTGAATGTCGTTCTGATACGCCCGTCATCATCGATATATGCGTCAAGACCGTCTGCATAGGTTGACTTAAGCTTTGTAAGCTGCCTGTATTCGAGTATCATCTCGACGATTGGATCCTCCAAGCGAAGCTTTTCAAGCACTTCCGCCGAGGTCGAATAACCTGTTTTTGTTTTCTTTCCGTACGGCAGTCGTTTTTTCTCAAAAAGAATCACTCCGAGTTGCTTGGGTGAGTTTATATTGAACTCCTCGCCCGCATTTTTATATATATCACTCTCAAGCTCGTCAATCCGTTTTTTGAGCTTTTCGCCGTAAGAATGAAGCTCATCTCGCTCGACAAGGATACCGTAGCCTTCCATATCATGAAGGACGAATATAAGCGGCATCTCGATCTCCTTAAAGAGCTTATCTTCTTTTTGCTTTTTCAGTTCTTCTTTGAAAAATGTATAGGCTTTCGCATTTACAAGCGCGCATCCCGACATATAACTGATAAAGGCATCCCGGTCCTCTTTGATAGCGACAGAAACCGCCTTTTTACCAAACTCCTGAGCATAGGTGCCGATTGACATACCAAGATATGCCGGAGCGATATCCTCCTCAGTAAAGCTTTTGTCTATAGGGCGGATAAGGTAAGCTGCTATATTTGTATCAAAGCACTGCTCCGGTGTGAAATCCGGAAAGAAATCAAGCAATGCCTTAATATCATTTGCAACAAAGATGCAGCCCTTCTTCACGGCTTCTCCGATAAGGCCGAATGCATCTATCTCGGTAAGCTTATCAGACACTTCAAAAAATCCGATCTTGTCCTCACCGGATGCGATCGCCACCGATATCAGTCTGCTCGCTCCGTCTGCCGAAAACAGAGTCATCTGGCCGTTTGCATCAGCAGCTGCACCTTTTTCTCTGAGAACGGGCTTTACCGCAAGCACTTCTCCCTTTGAAAACGTGTCAAGAAATCCTTTAAGATCGTTCACATCATCCGATATGACTAGGTTATCAAGCTTCATCTCAGAAGCTCCCACGCCCTGTTCAAATCGCGCCAGTATCGACTTGAACTCAAGCTTTTCAATCTGTGCATGCGCCTCTTCGTTCCACATATCCCCGAGCGTACATGCCTCCGGCTTGATGTCGAGCTTACAATCGCACTTTATCGTGGCAAGCTTTTTAGAAAGCTTCGCCATATCCGGATTTGCGAGGATGTTGTTCCTCGCTCTGGTGTTTTCGATCTCCTCGGCATGCTTCAAAACCTCTTCGACGGTTCCGTACACATCCAAAAGCTTGATCGCAGTCTTCTCTCCGACACCCGGAACTCCGGGAATATTGTCGGACGAATCGCCCATAAGTCCTTTTAAGTCTATGATCTGAGACGGTGTGACGTGAAAATCACGGATAACCGCGGATTTATCATAGTCTAGCGTTATAGTTTTGCCCTGTTTGGTTTTTGGCTGACGAACCCTTATCCCATCATCGACAAGCTGCAAAAGATCCCTGTCTCCGGAAACTATCGTGACCTCCAACCCGGCCTTTTTGCCCTCTGCACTCATAGTTCCAAGGATATCATCCGCCTCGATCCCTGCCTGCGAGTAAATAGTCACCTGCATTGATTTCAAAACGTCCTTAAGAACAGGCATCTGCTCGGCAAGTTCATCCGGCATGCCTTTACGGGTCCCCTTGTATTCAGAATACATTTCGTGTCGGAAAGTAGGCGCCTTTTCATCAAAGGCGACAAGAACATACTTAGGATCCTCATCATCGAGGAGCTTCAGAAAAATATTCAGAAAGCCGTAAATCGCGTTGGTATGCAGACCATCACGGTTGGTAAGGTCGGGCACACCGTAAAAAGCGCGGTTTACAATACTGTTTCCGTCGATAAGCATTAACTTCTCAGACATGTTTTTCTCCCCAAATTACTACAAATGGTGCTTTAACTTTATTATTATAACAAAATGTTGATAAAAATGCAAGCGAAAAATGAGGCAACACGGTGGGGTGAGACGGGTTTCGAACACAACCGAGCCAAGCGAGACGTTGAACAGGAAACTGAGCAAGCTCAGTTTCCATCACTTTCGCACTTCGTGCGAAAGCGACCACGGTGAAGGTCAAGACACCCACCATCCGCAAGCAAAAAGACCAGGCATGAGCCTGGTCTTTTTACTTGCGGATGGTGGGACTTGAACCCACACGATGTTGCCACCGCGAGATTTTGAGTCTCGTGCGTCTGCCAATTCCGCCACATCCGCGAATGTAGCGCTGCGTGATGTACACACAACGCTACATAGCATACCATTAAATCATAATTCTGTCAAGTGTCGAAAACTAAGCTTTGCTCAGTTTACCTGTCAACTATTTGCAAATGTATCTCTTGCTTCCTTGATAATTCTCAGATACAGTATGTAATACATAACAGAGAACACAATAACAACAAGTGAGAATATCACAGCAATGATCATTCCAATCTTTGCGCTCAGGAATGAGAACAATGTATTAAACACGATTGATACACAGTACAGGATGCAAAGCTTGATAACCATAGCCTTTGCCTTTGCTGCAAGCTCAGTCTGTCCGAGCTTCTCTGCAAAATCAGCAACACCATAAAGGATAAAGTAAGTTGCAAAAAGATCAAGAAGCCTTCCTGCCGTATTCAAAAGTGTTCCAAGAAATGGAACGGAACTAGCAAAAATTCCGCCCAAAACAGAACAACAGATTGAACAGATCACACAGATAAATGCTGTAGCGAAGTTCTTCTTTTCACCGGTCTCATCCTTCTTTGCAGATGCGATACCGATCATGTTGAAGATCAGCGCGAGTACCAAAAGAACGAATGCTCCTAATCCGAAGAATAACAGGAAAATACCACCTGTAAGTGCTCCGGAAATGTTGAGGCTCTGTGCTGATGATAATGTAAATGCGGTGATGATAAGCATCAAACCTGTACACAGTGCTGCAACCAGGGCTAAGATCTCTGCTACGTAGATCTTCTTCATGCCGTTTGCTGCGTTTGGAAATGTCATTTTGAATTCCTCCTTTAAAATAATATAAAAACAACAACATGGTTTAATACCACTTATCCATTATACAACATATGCTGTTTTTAAGCAAGTACTATTTTATAAAATATGATTATTTAAAAAACCATCACAGTTTAAACAAAGTCGAGAAAAGTCCTCTTGCGATCGATGCACCTGCATTTGCCCCGACTTTTCTTCCGAGACCGCCCATACCACTAAGGGCAGATCGACCTGCCTCGCGGCCTATGGTTCCAACGATCGAGTTTCCGACGGATTTAACCACCTGCTTCTGTCTTCTGACATCGGCAGCAGCCTGCTTTTCAGCCGCTTTCTGCGCAGCCAACTCAGCTTTTTCAGCCGCTTTCTGGGCAGCCAGTACTTCCTTTTCCGCAGCCTTCTGCGCCGCAATCTCAGCCTTTTCTGCCTCCATGGCTTCAGCCTCTTCTGCTTTGGCCGCCTCTGCCTCAGCTTTTGCCTTTTCTTCCTCAGCCTCTTTTTCAAGTCCCATTCGCATCAAAAACTCATAAGCCGAGTCAGGATCTACAGGATTTGCATACTTCGAATACAAAAGATTTCCGTTTATCAGAAGACCTCTTCTGGCTTCATCTATCGCACCGAGTTTCGACTGAGGTGGTAGTATGGACACCTTTTCACAGATCCCGGGCGTACCGTCTTCCTGTAAAAATGAAACGACAGCCTCTCCGGTCCCAAGTGCCTGCAATGTCTCAAACGTATCAAATGCGGGATTTGTCCTGAAGGAGTCTGCTGCAGCCTTTACAGACTTCTGGTCTGCCGGTGTGTACGCATGAAGCGCGTGCTGTATACGATTACCTAGCTGAGCAAGAACGCCGTCCGGAATATCTCTCGGATTCTGTGTACAAAAATACACTCCCACTCCTTTGGAGCGGATAAGCTTTACAACCTGTTCGATCTTTTCAAGAAGAACCTTCGGCGCATCATTAAACAAAAGATGTGCCTCATCAAAGAAAAACACCATCTTCGGCTTGTCGAGGTCTCCTACCTCAGGCAACCTTTCGAAAAGTTCTGACAGTAACCAAAGCAAAAAAGTCGAGTACATTTTTGAGTTGCTGACAAGGCTCTGCGCATCAAGGATCTGGATACGCCCTCTCCCGTTCTCATCAGTCGAAAGCCAGTCAGCCAAGTCAAGTGCAGGCTCAGAGAAAAACGCCTCGCCACCTGCCGTCTCCAAAGCTACCACGGCACGCACTATCGCTGTGATCGACTGCGGGGACATTTTTCCGTATTCGGATTCAAATTCTTTGTTATTCTCGGCGATATAATTTAGTACCGCCTTAAGGTCCTTCGTATCGTATATCAGCAGGTTCTGATCATCTGCTATTTTGAACACCACAGTAAGGATATCTGACTGGACATCCGAAAGCTCCATAAGCCTTGATAAAAGGAGCGGTCCCATCTCGGATATCGTAGTTCGAAGCGGTATTCCTTTGCTCCCGAATATATCCCAAAGTGTGACCGGATATGCCTTATACGAAAAGCCGGCGTCCGAAAGACCGAATCTCTCTATACGCTTTTTCATATCATCAGAGTCTATGCCGGCATCAGCTAATGAGGCAAGGTCCCCCTTTACATCAGCCATAAAAACAGGCACTCCCATATCAGAAAAGCTCTCGGCAAGCACTCGCAGCGTCACCGTCTTTCCGGTTCCTGTAGCACCCGCAATGATACCGTGACGATTGGCGAGCTTCGGTGTAAGAAAGATACGCTCTCCGTCTTCTTTACTTGCAACCCAGATCTTTCCATCCAAAATCATTTAGGTATTCCTCCTCACGTATTCTATTGATGTTTATCTCACCTTCATAGATGCCCCATCAAAATACAAGTTTTTCCGACATCAAGCCGGCCATCTGGTCAGGATATAGTTAATCGTGGTGGTTATCGGGATTTTTCTACCCCAGTTTACCTTACCGTTATAATTTCCCTCTGTCAGAGTAAAGTAATTCTCATCCCTGTCATAAACTACAGCACTGCGACTATCACCATCAAATCGAATGATATCACCTACCCTTATCGAGTATTTATTTGGATTAACAACTTTTCTTGCCGGATTCGTCGAGCCCTGACCAAATACCCTATCGCTTATTATAGCCGCAAAAGACTCGCTTCCGACAAGGGTTTGAGAGGCGCCTGTAAAAGCACTCCATATGTAACCGTTTTGCTCATTCCACGTCTTTCCATGCGCCAGTTCCTGATGATCTCTCGGGAAGTCCAGGATCGTTTGACATGCAGTCCTTTCCTCGTCTGACATCGGTACATAGGATGTATTTGGCGTGCCTGTCGGTGTAGCTGACGGTGTGGCTGAAGGCGTAGCTGACGGTGTGGCCGTCGGATCCGGAGCCACCGTCTGATATCTTGACAACGCATATTCTATCTTTGCAGTCTTAGGTATAAATGCATCCCAGTCTATCTTTTGATAAATATCGGTAGTTACGATAAGTAGCTGATCTTTGTTTTTTCCGATGATTATAGCCGTCTTGTAGTTGTCGTTTTCATCTATAATGATCTTTATGATATCTCCGACACGAAGCTTGTCAGGGTTCGGATTATCAATCTGTACACCCGGGTTAGCGAATGGGCACTGCGATACGGGTATGTATTGATTATTACTGATAACGATCTGACTGGTCGCACCAAATGCTGCATCATTTAACTTTGCGGCAAGCATCGACGATCCGGAAACATGCCATGTTTTGGGTCCTATTTTTTTATTATTATCATAATAAGCCGGGACTCCGTACCAATCCATTTTTTCGGAGTTTGTCCACTCTTTGCCCTGAGGATACTCACTTTTCTTGGCTATGATCTTGTCATATATCGCCTGCTCCTCTGCTGAGAGCTTATCTGCCGGGCCAGCTGTCTCCTTCGGAGTCCCTGTTGGGGATGCTGACGGTGATTCTGATGGTTCTTCGGAAGACTTCGGTGTTTTATCCGGAGCATCCGAATCCTTTTTCACCTTAACCGTAAGTGTAAACTTATACGTCTTTTTTCCTTTGATCGCCTTTTTCAGGTAAAGCTTTACATGAACCTTGGTTTTACCGGAAGCATTTGCAGCCACCTTAAAGCTCGTCTTGTTACCGCTTTTAACACTGACCTTGTTGTCATCATCAGTGGAAACAACAAGCTTTTTAACCTGTTTTTTCGTGACATTTTTGATCTTTACACTCTTAAAATCACTGGGTCCGTCAAGTGTCACGCTTGTCTTTGCAAGCTTCGGCTTGCTTGCGGCATTTGCCACGCTGCCAAAGGTCTGAACCTGCAACAGCGACAACACCAGGCAAATCACCATGATGATACTCTGAGTACTCTTCTTCATTTTTCTTCTCCCTTTTCTTTCTTCCAAATCAGCTTAATGCCTTTTCCAAAGCATCAACTACGATCTCCAAAACCTTGATACGGGCATAGCGCTTGTCATTTGCTTCGATGACATGCCACGGCGCACCCTTTGTCGAGGTCTTTACGATCATTTCATCTACTGCCTTTTCATACTCATCCCACTTTTCGCGGTTTCGCCAGTCTTCATCCGTTATCTTCCACTGCTTTTCCGGCGTCTCCTGGCGGGATTTAAACCTGGCTGCCTGCTCATCCTTGTCGATATGCATCCAAAACTTAAGCACGACCGTACCGTTTTTCACAAGCTGAGCTTCCATGTTGTTGATCTCTGCGTATGCGCGCTTCCACTCCTGTTCTGTCGCAAAGCCCTCGATACGCTCGACCATCACGCGTCCGTACCATGTACGATCAAATATCGTCATATGGCCATCCTTCGGAAATCTCTCCCAGAATCTCCACAGATAGTGATGAGCTTTTTCTATGTCGTTCGGCGAGGCAGTCGGAACCACCTCGTAACCGCGCGGATCGATAGACTGTGTGATACGCTTTATCGCACCGCCCTTTCCTCCTGCATCCCACCCCTCAAAAGCGAGAACAACAGGGACTCTTTTTAGGTACATCTTGTTGTGAAGAATGGAAAGTCTCTTTTGCAGATCCTTTTTCTTTTTTTTATACTCATCATCGGTCAGCGTTTTGCTTAAGTCGATACCGGCAAGCACACCGTTTTTAAACTCCTCATGCTCAGAATCCTGTTTCGATGCGTCTCCTGCTCCAAGATATGCCTCAGTTTCTTTGGCATTCTTCGCTGCCTTTTTCTCCTCAAACGCCTTCACGGCTTCCTCCATCGCTTTTGCAAGCGTGGTGAGTATCTTCATCGTGGCGTACTTTTTATCCATCGCCTCGACGACCGTCCATGGAGACTCGTGAGTATCGGTCTTTATCAGTAAAGTATCGTAACGGAGCACCTGCTCCTCGTAATTTTTGTTTTCATTCCAATCGGATTTATTTACACGCCACTTGGTCGATTTGTTTTTCTCGAGAGCCTTCAGGCGTTTCTTCTGCTCTTTCTCGGTGATAGCCAGGAAAAATTTCACGATCAGATTTCCGTCATCCGTGAATTGCTTTTCAAACTGGCGAATCTCTTCGGGAGTGAGTTTTTCGGAAAAATATCCCTGATACCAGCTTTTATCAAAAATGTGTATGCGTCCCTTAGCGGGAGTCTTCGTGAAAAATCTCCAGAGATACGGGTGCATCCTGTCTTCTTCGGTTTCCTTCTCCATGGGGAATACCTGGAAACCTCTCGGATCAAGTGCGCGTATCATACGTCCGATCATTGTACCCTTGCCCGAGGCCTCATATCCTTCGAACAGGACCATGATAGGGATGCCCAGATCCTTGCACTTTCTCTGCAGCTCTCCGATACGTATCTCGAGTTTTTTGATACGGTCATCGGTGTCCGGCCATGTTGCTTTTTTCTTAAGATCGATTTTTTCGAGCATATCCCATCCTCCAATCCTGACTCAAAGATATGATATAGTGGCATTTTTCTTGATTCCTGTATATGCGCAAGCCCCATTCACGCGCCTTGCACATACACTTATATTCTAACAAAAATGCCCTGCATTAGCAAGGCATTTTTTAGTATTTTACAGTCCTTCGGCCCATGTGTTAAAAACTCTTTTGGCAATCGGTACGGCCACTGCTCCTCCTGTACCTCCGCCCTCTACGATAACACAGACCGCAAGCTTTTTCTTTTTATACGAAGCATATCCGGTAAACCATGCATGCGAATCCGATGTACCGGCTTTATACTCGGCGGATCCGGTTTTCCCGGCAGCCTTGTACGGGGTCCCGTAGTAAAGAGATGAAGCAGTACCGCTCTTGACTGTCTCTCTCATAAGAGTTCTCATTATCTTGGCTTCATCCTTTGAGATTGGACGTCCCAAGCTCTTTGTGGATGTCTCTCTGAGCATTTTTCCGTCAAATGAAGATATGCCTTCAACAACATAGGGTTTCATAAGCTTGCCGCCGTTTGCAACGGCACATGTCAAAAGGACATTCTGAAGAGGCGTCACAAGCACATCACCCTGTCCGATCGATGCCTGCATGATATCGCCCTTCGATGTCTGTGATGTGAGCTGGAACTTTGATATGTTCTTTTCAACCTTATCCATCGGGATAACGTTGTTGAAGTACATGCTCTCACACAGATTTTTCCAACCTGCTATGTTGAGATCCTTTCCGATCTTGCAAAATGCGGTGTTGCACGACTTGGCAAATGCAGTCTTTAGGTCAACCGTACCGTGAACCTCTCCGCCGTAGCAACGGATCTTTCCGCCGTCACCGGTCCCGATGCTTCCTTTACATTTATGCTTGAAGTCGTTGAAGTCTATGTTTTGCCTGATATAAGCAAGTGCCGTATACATCTTAAAAGTCGATCCCGGAGGGTACAACCCCTGCGTTGCTCTGTTTATAAGAGGCGAATCCTCACCTGAGCTTTTTGAGAGCTGTTTCCATGTTTTCTCTGTTATACCGTTTGGATTATAGCTTGGCTTACTTACCATCGTAAGAATTTTTCCGGTCTTTGGTTCCATCGCGATGACGGCCCCTCTTCTTGCTCCCAAAGCATCGCTCGCCGCCTGACTCATCCTAAGGTTAAGCGTCGTGACTACATTGTTGCCCGGACTCTTTTTTCCTTCGAACTCATTCAGTATCCTGTTAAACGGGTTTAGATTCGAGTTTAACAGCTCATAGTTTTCCGATGATTCGAGCCCGGTGGCTCCGTATGAATAATGACCGACTATATTTGCAAAGAGACTGTCATAAGGGTAAACTCTGGTCTCCTTTCCTTTCTTCCCTGTCTCGGTCCTGGCCAAAACCTTACCGTCGGAAGAAAGAATGTTTCCTCTTGTGACATGCTTAGCCCATATCTCGGATCTTTTATTGGCAGGGTTATTTAAAACCCTATCCGAATCCTTAACGATAAAAACGATAAGATACACGGACAGCGCCATAAAGATCGCAATAAATATGTATGTCACTATAGCCATTGATTTTTTCATTTTATTCAACTCCGTTTAGGTTGTCTTCTTTACTTTTATGAAGCTTACTGTCCATAACATACATTCCCTGGATCACGGCAAATATCACTATCGTTGCGATAATCGAGCTTCCTCCGTAGCTGATGAGCGGCAGCGTCACACCGGTCGAAGGGATAAACTTGGTCGCCCCACCGATACATATAAACACCTGGAACACCAGCACGACAC
>ONKC01000060.1 GCA_900318295.1 uncultured Eubacteriales bacterium | reverse complement strand
GATCATCGACGATGAGGTCTATCTACTTGGTGCCAGTGTGAAAGACATGGGCGTCGGCTTATGTGCCATCACCAAAATGCAAACGACTCCTGAGACAATATTAGGTCTGTTGAAATAATTACTCGATATACAGATCCTTGATGTCAGCAGTCCCAATCCACAAAGACTCCTTCACATGCAAACACGCGAAAGCACTTCTTTGTAGTGGGCGGAGTTGGAGATGTAGGTGAGCATAAATTAACAATATCTTTTTAAGGATATTTCGATTATTGTTTTTATACAATCGTTACTAAATTTGGAACTGGAAGGATGATATGCATCAAACAGTAAAACCCCATTCCTTTCATATATATCCAGATATCCTACTATTTTTATAGGCTCTATATCTAACCCTATCATATCTTCTTTAAAGAACTTGAAAGTGTTACCAAAGATAATTATTTGAGGATCATACGCCTCAATTTGTTCAAATAGTATATTACGCCATAAAGCATAATTCTTTTTTAGCTTGCTATCAACAGATCTTTTATCACCAGGCATTTTGCTTAAGTTAATGTATGCTATCTTTTCAACTGTTTTTACCATTTTTCTATCAATATGCCTGAACAACTCTTCATTCCAAGGTTGATGATTAATAATACCATAAGAAGTTTTTATCATTTTTCTCCATGTGGGAACCCTACATGACTCATCTGGATGACCTGCAATATGTTTCATAATTTCCCAGCCACCGCCATCCTCATCAACGGGCTCTTTAAGAACCCACATAATTCGCGGAATCGTACCCAAATACAAATCAATATCATATACACCATCATAAATTGGGTAAACACTATCATTTTGGGTGAGGCCGACTTTTTCAATCTTATTATGGATCTCTGTTTGGACCTTTTTGAGTTCTTCTGCTGTAATCATAATCTTACATTTGTTGTCATTTATTTAACATATGATTCATCCTTTGTTGTTAAAGAAAGATATGTTCTCACTCTTTTTGCGATACTTCTTCTCAATAACTTCAAGATCTTCTTTCTCATAACTTTTGTTTTTTAATCCAACTTCACGAAATCAAAATCATATTTGGAGCAGTTGGCGCGTTTGTAGTCGAATTGGAACATGCGTATGTATTGCTCCTGGATCTCCACGGCACCATTGTAGAATGGGTCTGTGGTATGCTGGCGAGTGGTAACTGTGATGACCATATCAGGGGTCAACACTGTGTTATTGGCTCGTTTGATACGCTTTGGCGTGATACGAAAAACTCTGCTCATAGGCTTTTAGCTATTAGTTTCGTTTGCAAATATATTATTATTGAAAGTCGCAAGAAATGAGGTGTTTTTTTACCTCAAATGCCCAGAGAATGATTTCCCTGAGCATCTGTTCTTTGGATGTGGTGTCTTCTACATGCATATTTCTGCGGTGAGTTGCTTTGATCTTTGCTCGACGATACTGCTCCACAGACGGGTGTTCTGGAGTTTGAAGACAGGGATGTAGTCCTTGAACTTCTCTATCCTGTCCTCATCGCGATCGTCAAGTATCGCCTGATAAAGCTCTCCCGCCTCGCACGCAGAACCGATGATCAGACCCTCTCTCAGACGTGCGAGCTCACTTTTGGGGACACGCGGACGTCTCTGGAAATACTTCAGATGTGAATCCGAGATAAGTCTGTAGAGATTTACTCGACCGACTTCGTTTGCGGCAAGAACGATAGTATGATACATCGGCTTTCTTTTTGTAATCTCGGGTGCATGATGCGTCCTCTCATACAATCCCTTCAGATCAGTGATACCCTGCTTTTTGAGCATAGGGATCATTTTTACAAAAATCTCCGCAGTGGCTTCCGCATCCTCTACCGCACGGTGATGATTCTCAAGTGAGATCTTCATCCTTTTTGCTACGGCATCAAGTGTTGCCTTGGCCATATCAGGGAAAAGGACTCTCGCGATACCTACCGTATCAACAACGGTATAGTTTGTTTCACAGCCCATGTCCAAAGCCTTTGCTTTGATAAAGCTGTGGTCGAAGGCAGCATTATGAGCGACAAGGATCGACCCGTCGCAAAAACGCATAAAATCAGGCAGCACCTCTTTGATATCCGGTGCTCCTACTACCATGGCGTCTGTTATCTTTGTAAGGTTTTGGATACGCGGAGGTATCGGCATGTGCGGATCAACAAAGGTCGAAAACCGATCGACTATCTGTCCGTCGACAACCTTTACCGCACCGAACTCGATTATGCGACATCTGGTCGGAGAAAAGCCCGTGGTCTCTAAGTCAAATACAACGTAAGAATCATCCAAAGACTGTCCTTTTTCGTTGACAACGGTTTCTTCGGTATCATCTACAAGATAAATCTCACTTCCGTAGATGACCTTGAAATCATCATCTCCAGTATCTCTGCAGGCGCTGTCTGCATCCGGGAAGGACTGAACCACACCGTGATCGGTGATCGCCACTGCAGGATGTCCCCACTTATGAGCGGTCTTTACTAAAGCTTTCGTCTCCGTCATCGCATCCGTATCACTCATCTGAGTATGAGCATGAAGCTCTACTCTTTTAAGCTCGGCGGTATCCATTCTCGGTGATCTGAAATCAGATATCTCCTGAATACCTTCGATATTCATGATACGAATCTCTTTATCAAAACGGTCGTCAAAAACAACCTTACCTCTTATTCTTAAAAAATGTCCCTCACTGATAAAATCCTTCAAAGAATATTCATCATACTCATCCTGATTAACAAACATTTTACAACGGATGGTATTTGTAAAATCAGTGACATCAAACATAAGGATGGAAAGGCCTTCTTTTTTTGTATCTCTCTTTTCTGTAAACCTTACCATGCCGGCGATAACTACAGTTCCGATACCGTCAAAAAGATCGTTTATTGATGTCAACTCACCCTCAACTGTTTTACCGTAAACAAGTCCCGGCTCGGGTGCATTTTTCTTTCTTTTTTTATCCTTCTTTTTGTCCTTATTTTTATCTTTATGATCGGTTGATCCGGTATCAGCTTTTTCTTCTTTTGTTTCATTTGATCCGCCTTCCGATACTTCACTGTTTTTGTTATTTGATACCTCAGCATCCTTTGCGGTATTTACATCCTCCAGATAATCTCTTGCTTTATCATTTTCTCTCGGATCTATAACATAAACCTCATACTCCGGCGATACCTTTTTCTTATTCTTTGGCTCGATGTATCTGAAGTCGACGTTTATAACCTTATCAAATCTTTCTCTCATCCTCTGCTCGATATAATGCGCCATACCCTTTGAACGGTTTCTGGCTACGGGCGCATCTTCGCAGGTTATGATAAGAGTGTTGTCATCCTTAAACTGCATTTTACCCATACAAAAAGTATGGAAATCTATGGTGTGATGCTCTCTGATCTCCTCTTTCCATGTATCCCAATACATATCAAAAACATCCGAAGGCGTAAGTGCTTCATCCGTGTGGAATCGAACCATCATCTTCGGAACATATCTTGTCTTTCTAAATATCTGCTCATACAAAGCTTTTTCTGTTTTTTCTATGTCTATTCTCGAGATTATCTTTTGACTGTCGAGTTCGATCCTAACCATCGCAAGACTGTTGCTCGCTGCTACTCTCGAAACATAAACATCAGAAAAAAGATGATAAAGACCGGACTCCAGATCAAGTCCGGCGAAGGCGTCGAAAAAGCTCGTTTTATATGCTTCCATTTACATCATTCCTTTGTTAATCGTAGTCGCGCCGAACGCTGTCGGAGGTTTTCTAAAGCTTCCTAATCTCCGAGCAAAGAGCATCTAAGAGCTGATCTTCGGGAAGCTTTTTTATGATCTCTCCCTTTTTGATCAGGAGACCTTCACCAATGCCGCCTGCTATACCTATGTCGGCTTCCTTTGCTTCACCGGGGCCGTTTACCACGCAGCCCATCACCGCAACCTTTATATCTTTATCGTCGTAGGCCTGCACCATCTGCTCGACCTTTTCGGCAAGTCCTATCAGATCTATCTGAGTCCTCCCACACGTAGGACATGATACCACCTCGATACCGCCCTTTCGAAGTCCGAGAGACCTCAGTATCTGTTTTGCAACCCGGACCTCATTTACGGGATCTCCCGTAAGCGATACTCTTATTGTATCTCCTATTCCCTGATTCAGGATCAGTCCCAGTCCAAGCGCCGACTTTACACTTCCGGACAATACTGTCCCTGCTTCCGTGATCCCGACATGAAGCGGGATATCCGTCTTTTGGGCGATAAGCTCATGAGCTCTTACTGCCATCATGACATCAGATGACTTGATACTTATCACGAGATCATGATGACCCATCGACTCGATAAGCTCTGCCTTGTCAAGCGCGCTTTCTACGAGGCCCTCGGCGGTAACTCCGCCGTATTTTTCTATCAACTCTTTTTCGAGAGAACCTGAGTTTACACCGACCCTGATCGGTACACCGTGCTCCATACAGCAATCAACTACAGCTTTGACTCTGTCGCTGCTTCCGATGTTTCCGGGATTGATCCTGATCTTATCCGCACCGTTTTCCACAGCGGCTATAGCAAGCTTATAATCAAAATGTATATCCGCCACGATAGGAATATGTATCCTGCTTTTGATCTCCTTAAAGGCCTTTGCTGCTTCCATAGTCGGGACGGCGCTTCTGATGATGTCGCATCCGGCTTTCTCGAGTTCAAGTATCTGCGCTACAGTAGCATCGACATCCTCGGTTTTGGTATTGGTCATCGACTGTATCGCTATGGGAGCCTGAGCCCCTATCGTCACTCCACCTATACTGACCTTTCGTGAAACTCGCATTATGATCTCCTTATGAGGACCGATCTGTCAAAATACATCAATGAACATAAATCAATGACGACCGCCCCATTTTTTTAAAACAGTTTGAGTATATCGTTACCCATGATGAATACCATGAGTGCCATAAGAACCATAAACCCGCCGACATTAAAATATGTCTCAACCTTTTGCGGCAAAGGTTTTCGCCTGATAAGCTCGATGATCAAAAACAACAAGCGACCACCATCAAGCGCCGGTATCGGCAACAGATTCATGACTCCCAAGTTCGCCGTGATAAGGATGGAGAAAAGCATCAGATTCATAACCACGGTTTTGGTTCCCTCGGGTTTGCTCTCTTCGATAACATCTCCGACCTGCTTTACGATCCCGACAGGTCCCGAAACCTGATCCATACCGACCTGTCCGGTGATCATCAATCCGAGGCTTTTTATCGTCGTATCGATCCAGAACTTCACCTCATATGCCGAATACCCGAGCGTTGATAACAATCCGCCCTTTTCTCTCGGCGCACTGTGATAATAACCGAACAGGTATCTGTCACCGCCCTTAACATCCTTTATAAGCTTCGGTGTGACTTCAAAGGATTTTTCTTCACCGTTTCTGTCAACTACAAACTTCACCGGTGTCCCGTCAAGCTTATGGAACAGCGAATAATAACTGAGCTCCCTGTTTAAAACAATGCTTTCATTTCCTATACTTTTGATCACATCGCCTTCCTTAAGTCCGGCCTCTATTGCAGCACCGTCCTTATCGAGTCCTGTGACAACCGCAGGGTCGTGCCCTATGCTCGCGATCATGATCAGCGCAAGGATAAATGCCAGAATAAAGTTAAAAACAGGCCCGGCGACTATGATCGCCATACGTGCCCACACAGACTTTCTCGAGAATGACCTTTCGTCATCGACATCCTCCTCCTCGCCGAGCATCATACACGATCCGCCGAATGGAAGGATTTTCCATGAATATACGGTGTGTTCATCAAACTCGGGATGCTCCTCGAAAAATGCATTGCTTTTGAAAAACATCACCTTACGCTTCGTACCGTCGTTTGCCCAGGAGATGATCCTCGGTCCCATACCGAGAGAAAACTCGATCACTCCCACATGATTTAGCTTTGCTACGATGAAGTGTCCAAACTCGTGAAAAATGATTATCACGGAGAACACCAGCACCGCAACTATGATTGATCCAACACTCATTATATGTATTTCTCCTTTTCTCTTCACCCTTTACGGACGCAAACCGCAAAACCTTGTGCCTATGCGCCCACTTAACCACATTATACATCAAAAGCCCTGCTTTCGCAAGGCTTTTTTATCACATGGAAAAAGTATGACAATTCCGATTTATGGACTGATCAAGTCCGGATGATCATCACATCATCCCATCCAACGTATCATAAACCCATCTTTCCGCTTCTAAGATCTGATCAAGATTCGGATCATCTATCACCTTATGATGCTCCATCGCATATTCGATCAGTTCATATATCCGTAAAAACGAGATCTTTTTATCCAAAAACCTTGCAACCGCGTACTCGTTTGCAGCATTCATGACAGTAGTCATGGTCCCGCCGATCCTTGCACTATCTATGGCAAGCGGGATTCCACGGAGTACGTCGGTATTTGGTTTTTCAAACTCTATACTTGCAAGCGTCTCAAAATCAAGTCTTTGATCATCGAGGTATCTTCTATCCGGGTATAGCAGGGCATACTGTATCGGAACTCTCATATCAGGACTTCCAAGCTGCGCAAGGACGGCTCCGTCAGCAAACCCGACCATCGAATGGATTATACTCTTTGGCTGAACAAGTACATGCACCTTTTCGAGCGGAACTCTAAACAGCCACTTCGCTTCGATGATCTCAAGACCTTTATTTATCATCGTAGCCGAATCAGTAGTGATCTTTGCTCCCATCGACCAGTTCGGATGGGCCAGTGCCTGCTCCACTGTCACACTCTCAAGCTCTTTTTTTGACGCTTTTCTGAATGGTCCGCCGGATGCAGTCAGAAAAATAGTCTCGATCTGACTTCCATCCGTTTCAACAGGTACTCCGTCCTCGAATGGACCTTTTTTCAGCCCCTGAAGGCATTGAAAGATCGCAGAATGTTCTGAATCTACGGGAAGTATCCTAACCTTATGCTCTCTTGCACTTTTCATGATAAGATGTCCGGCGCAAACCAGCGTTTCTTTGTTGGCCAGTGCTATGTCCTTACCATGCTCGATAGCGGTAAGAACCGGTCTTAAGCCGATCATACCGACCATAGCTGCAACGACCGTTTCAACCTCCGGCGCAGTCACAGCTTTAAGATAACCATCCATCCCGTATAAGATCTTGGGCTTATCTTCTATCCCTGCTTCATCAAGCAGCTTTGAGAGCTGATCCGCATGTTCCTCATCTTTCATGACAGCCAGTCGGGGATGAAACTCCTCGATCTGATGAAACATGGTCTGTGTACTTGTCCCTGCAACGAGTGCATAAACGCAAAAATCCGCCCGATATTTTCGTATAACATCGAGCGTTTGAGTGCCGATCGAACCTGTCGAACCGAGGATTGTTATATTTTTCATAGGATTTTCCTTTCAGATCACCAATCAAGCAAGGTTGATAAGAGAAGCAGATAATACACAAACGGAGCTACGAATATAACACTGTCAAAGCGATCAAGCACTCCTCCGTGTCCCGGGATGAGCTTTCCGTAATCCTTGATATCGTAATTCCTTTTGATCGCAGACGCTGCGAGATCTCCGAAAATGGAAACCACGGCACTGATCATAACGACTATCGGGAATACGATCGTCGGAGAGATCGGAAACCATATCATATCAGGTACGAAGAATGAATAGCCGAATGCGATCAGACCTGCTCCTACCACTCCTCCTACACATCCCTCTATGGTTTTTTTAGGACTGAGCTCAGAAAAATGATGCTTGCCGAAAAGCTTCCCGGCGCAGTACGCACACGTATCTGCTCCCCATGATCCCATCACGATAAGCCAAACAAGCCACGCACCCTGAGGCAGGTTTCTCGTAAATACGATATGCGAGATCAGTATCCCCGTATATACCACGGCAAAAAAACACTGACTTACCGCCTCGATACGAATCTTCGGATATCTTATAACATAGATGATAAGAAGTACGACCATAGTTGTAGCGACAAGCTGGACCGTATATCCCTCACAGCCAAAGAATATCAGAACATAGTAAGCGAAAACAGAGCACAGCGTTACCACACCAAGCTCGTCTTTTTCATGTTTAAAAACACGCATCAACTCATAATCTGCGATAAGCGACAAAAGTCCGAATGCGATCGTAGCGTACGGGTCACCAAATACAAACAGGGCAACCAATCCCGCCAAAAGGATTATTCCGCTTATCAGTCTAGTAACAAACATAACTGTCTCCTCATCCGTTCTCTTTGAAATTATTCGTCCTTTAAACCACCGAAGCGACGATCTACATGATTATAATAATCAATCGCCTTTATCAATTCCTTTTTATCGAAATCCGGCCAGGTCACGTCCGTGAAGTAAAACTCAGCGTACGCAAGCTGCCATAGTAAAAAGTTCGATAATCTCTGCTCCCCACCTGTCCTGATCAAAAGCTCCGGATCAGGGATCATATTTGTGTCCAAACACTCATCTATCAGCGCCTCAAAAATATCATCGATATCATATCGTCCGGCTTTAACATCACCCGCTATCCTTTTTACGACACGAGTGATCTCATCCCTGCTTCCGTAATTAAGTGCTATCGATACATCAAGACCGGTATTTGCCGCGGTAGTCTCCTCAAGCTCTTTTATCGCCTGCTGAAACGATTCGGATAGTACTGTCTTATCCCCGATAACCCTCATACGAAGATTGTTTTTCATGGATCTTTTTATCGATGATCTGAGCTCAGACTCGAGTAGCTCCATCAAAGCATCGACTTCTTCTTTAGGTCTTTTCCAGTTCTCAGTAGAAAAAGCATACATCGTGATGTACTCGACACCGAGATCTTTTGCAGCACGGCATATCCTCTCAACATTCCTTGCTCCTTCAGCATGCCCTGCCTTTCTCGGAAGATGTCTTTTTTTCGCCCAACGACCGTTTCCGTCAAGGATGATCGCTATATGCTTTGGAACCGTAATACCTTCTTTTATATCTCCCATTTAAACCTAACTCCAATATCCTCAAATACAATCCCGCACCCAATAAACCACGGGATATATTGTATAGTGGTATTTAATACTAAACAAGGGTATCTCCATCGGAAATACCCTTGTACGATTTCTAAATATCAGACAGTCATAACCTCTGATGTCTTCGCCTCGATCGCGTCATCAACCTCTTTGATGAATCGATCTGTAAGCTTCTGAATATCAGCCTCTGCATCCTTACCTTCGTCCTCCGAAAGCTCGTTTGCCTTTGTGGCCTTCTTTACTGCATCATTCGCATCTCTACGGATGTTTCTGATAGCGACCTTGGTGTCCTCGCCCTTTTTCTTTACTTCCTTGGCAAGCTCCTTACGCCTGTCCTCGGTAAGCTCCGGAAAAACAAGTCTGATGACCTTTCCGTCATTCGCAGGAGTAAGTCCGATATCAGCTGCTATGATCGCCTTCTCGATGTCCTTCATAAGAGAAGCATCCCACGGAGCTATCTGGATAACTCTCGCCTCCGGAACGGAAATATTTGCGACACCCTGAAGCTGAGTCGGTGTACCGTAGTAATCTACTTCCACCTTGTCAAGCACATGCGGATTCGCACGTCCCGCTCTGATGGTGATATACTCATCACGCATATTTGCAACGGATTTTTCCATCTTACTTTCGTAAGAACTAATATCAAAACTCATTAATCTATGCCCTCCATTCAGTCTGCGGTGATCATGGTGCCTGTTGTCTCTCCTGCTACGGTTTTAAGGATCGAGTTTTCCTCGTTCAATCCGAAAACATACATAGGCATGTGGTTTTCCATACACAGAACCGCCGCCGCCAAATCTACCACTCCAAGCTGCTTGTCTACGATCTCTTTCATTTCCATGACATCGTATCTCTTTGCATTTGGATTTTTATGCGGATCATCATCATACACGCCGTCGATCGACTTGGCTGCAAGAATGATCTGCGCATCTATCTCGATAGCACGAAGTGCTGTCGCGGTGTCTGTTGAAAAATATGGATGCCCTGTTCCTCCCGCAAGGAATACGACCATATTCTTACGGAGATACTTGTTTACCCTGTCCTTAGAAAACAGTTTGGTAAAGGATCCGCACTCAAACGGAGTAAGTACGGCTGTCTTTAACCCCTCAGATCTGCAGATCTCTGACATGTAAATACAGTTCATGACCGTAGCAAGCATCCCGATCTGATCTGCCTTTGTCCTGTCGATAGCATCTGAGGATCTTCCTCGCCAGAAATTACCTCCGCCGATAACGATCGCGACCTGTACACCATCGTCTACAAGACTCTTGATCTGCTTGGCAACAGGACGTGCGGTCGACTCGTCAAGACCCGTACCTTTTTCTCCGGCTAATGCCTCGCCGCTGAGCTTTAATAATACTCGATTGTATTTTGCCATTCGTATCTCCTACTGTATACTCACGCTTATCACTCAAAGAATGTATCGAGATCCACATCAGCGAACTGCAGTGAGCAATGTCCGTCGATAACTGCACCCGAATTGATCTGGATTGACTTAGCCTTGATGTCGCCCTTGACAACGGCTGTCGAATCGATGATAACCGGACCGTTGACTTCGATATTACCCTTTACGGCTCCTGCTACAACAACGCTTGTGGAATTGATACCACCGATAACGACGGTACCAACATCGATCTTGACGATTCCCTTTGAGTTAAGATCACCCTCAAGACGCGGTGTATTTACATATATCTCTGATGCGTTTGTGTTACCTGCAACACGTCCGGTGATAGTAAGCTTTCCGGCACAGTCAACATCACCCTCGATAGTACCCTTTACAACAAGGGATGTATCACTCTTGATACCACCGTTGATCGTGGTACCTTTGGTGATGACGGTAACTTCATCTGTCGAAACATCTATATCTTCGATACTCTCTGTATTCATAGTCATGCTTGTTTCCTCCATAATCCGGTTCAGGCTCCGGTGCTGCCATAACTGGTTCAGGCTGCGGCTCCGGTTCACTTACCTCCGGAATCTCGGGCTCAGCTGCAGGCTCCGGGGAACTATCCGGGATAACCGGTTCAGGCTCCGGCTCTTCCATAACAGGCTCCGGCTCCGGCTCAAAATCAGTATCCTGAGCGGTTTCAGCTGCATAAGCCAACGCTTTCTCCAAAGAATCCTCCTGAGCATCAGCTGTCATAGCATCATCAAAGGACGGCATCTCAGCCTCCTGTGCCGGCTTTGTAAACATCATCGCCGGTTCCTCAACATTATCCAGATCAGGCATAGATGCTTCATCAGGGAAATCCTCAACTGTCACATCAGGCTCATCGACGGCCTTTTCTTCTTCGGCAAAGGTCTCGGCCAGCTCGTCGACTGACTGTGCGATGTCCTCTTTTAAGTCCTTAAAAAAGCTCATTGGTCTCCTCCATTCTTATTGATTATGCCGTATCGGTGCAGTGTTTTCATCGACAGGCAATATTTCGTACTCATCCTTTTTCAGCGCTTTTATAACGGAAGGCAATGCCTTTATCGTCATAGGCTGCGTCTGAGTATCATAGAAAACGACTACCGAAGTGTCGTATTTCTTCACTTCCTTTCTGAGCTCCTTCAAAAGCTGCTTCTTTGATACATTCGCATCTTTGATATCCGGGCTCAGTACGTTCCAATCAAGATAAGTGATCTCCTTTTCATCAAGGAACTTGACCAGTTTCTTTATCGGAACCTTTGTATCCTGCACGCTGCTTCCTCCGGGGAACCTGTAAAACTTCGAATACTCCCCTGTCACATCATGAAGGAACTCGTACAGCTTCTCAAAATCCTGACTAAAAGCCTTCTCGGATGCATAGATCTCATCGTAGACATGTGAGTACGAATGCATACCCAGCGTGTGCCCCTCTTCGACTATGCGTTTATACATCTGCTTGGAAAAATCGTCCGTCTTTCCGGTTACGAAAAACGTCGCTTTTATATCATTCTTTTTCAAAATATCCAGTATCTTTTCGGTGTTCGGTCCCGGTCCGTCATCAAAGGTGAGATAAACCTTCTTTCCCTTTCCGGGCTTTTCCTTTTCTACGGCCGCTCCCGAAACGGCAGCTCCGCTTACCGGATCATCAGATATGAGCGCAGGTCCGGAAACCGCTTCGGTCGAAATCTCATTCCGAGACATCTCCATTGAATCGATACGGGCCTCAAGTGCATCTATCTTGAAAAACATCCATACACAAAGACCTATAGGAGTCAGCAACAAGAGCACCAAAAGCATAATGATGAACCTTTTTATGCGACGTACACGCTTTTTTCTGTAGTCCTCACTGACCTTTCCTAAAGTATCGCCTGTCACCGGTTTCCTCCTTCACACCATCCGACATTCTCCATTATAACATATAATAGGAAATTTGCAAACAATCTTTTTAAAAAAACAAACAAAATGAAACAACGGAGGACAAGCTCGCTCGTCCCCCGTCATGTAAGTATTTAAGCCAATTATCCGAGCTGAGCAGCAACCTCTGCAGCGAAGTCCTCATTCTTTTTCTCAAGTCCTTCACCTGTTTCGAAACGAACAAAGCCTGTAAGTGTGATATCGGTACCAAGCTCCTTTGATACGGAAGCTACATACTGACCGACATTCTCCTTGTTCTCAGCCTTTACATATACCTGCTCGGTAAGACATACCTCTTTGAGCTCCTTATTCAGACGACCTGTTACCATCTTCTCGATGATGTCATCCGGCTTTGAAGCATTCTTCGGATCATTTTTAGCCTGAGCCTTGAGTGTCTCGAGCTCCTTAGCCTTGTACTCATCCGAGATATCGCTCGGTGAAAGGAACTTCGGACTCATAGCTGCAACCTGCATAGCCACATTCTTCAAACACTCATTAACCTGATCGGCACTTGCAGAAGTAGCGGCCTTTACTAAAACGCCGATCTTTCCGCCTGCGTGGATATAAGGAACGATCACGCCTGCAGGCTCCTCAACCTTCTCGAAACGACGGATGTTCATGTTCTCTCCGATCGTTGCGATCATGCTCTTTAAGTTCTCATCAACGGTAACTGAGTTATCGCCGATCCACTTTTCAGCCATAAACGCATCCATATCTGCTGCTGATGAAGCGATCGCCTGATCTGCAACCTGTGCTACATATGTCTGGAACTTTTCATTTTTAGCTACAAAATCTGTCTCTGAGTTAACCTCAACGATTGAAGCCTTTTTGCCGTCATCGCTGACCTTAACTGCTACGATACCCTCGGCTGCGATACGGCCTGCCTTCTTCTCGGCTTTTGCAAGTCCGTTCTCCTTGAGCCACTCAACTGCCTTATCGATATCGCCATCTGTATTTGTCAGTGCCTTCTTGCAATCGCTCATTCCGGCACCTGTCATCTCACGCAATTCTTTTACCATTGCTGCTGTGATAGCCATTTTTAATCCTCCTATCTGGCGCTTTGTGACGCTCCGTCACAAAGTGCCGTGCGAAAAATCGGCGTATCAACGCGATTTTTCACACTTTCCTCACTATCTTATTCATCTACTTCTGCTACTGCTTCCTCGGAAACTGTCTCATTTCCCTTCTCGCTCATTGACTCACCCTGGTTTGCCTCAATAACAGCATCAGCCATGGTCGAAACGATCAGTTTGACAGCACGAATAGCATCATCATTACCCGGGATAACATGATCAAGTTCTTCCGGATCGCAGTTTGTATCAACAATACCTACAAGCGGAATATGAAGAATATGAGCCTCCTCGATACAGATGTGCTCTTTCTTCGGATCTACTACGAAGATCACCTCAGGAAGATCTTTCATCTCCTTGATACCGCCAAGGTTTCTCTCGAGCTTGTCCCACTCTTTACGAAGCTTGATAACCTCTTTTTTAGGAAGAACATCAAAGGTACCATCCTCGCTCATGCGCTCGATATCCTTCAAACGACGGATACGAGTCTTGATAGTTTTAAAGTTGGTCAGCATACCGCCGAGCCATCTCTCATTGACATAGTACATACCGCAACGCTCTGCTTCCTGTGCCACGGTGTCCTGTGCCTGCTTCTTTGTTCCGACGAAAAGAACCTTTCCGCCATTTGCTACAACGTCCTTGATCACGTTGTAAGCCTCATCAACCTTTCCTACTGACTTCTGAAGGTCGATGATGTGGATCCCGTTACGCTCGGTGTAGATGTACTCCGACATTTTAGGGTTCCAACGTCTGGTCTGGTGACCGAAATGTACACCGGCCTCCAGCAGCTGTTTCATTGAAATAACGCCCATTTTTAGGCCCTCCTTTGGTTTTTAGGGGATTTCCCCATCTTCCACCGATTTCACGCTTCGGATAAACCGCTTACACGGACCCTCATCCGAAATCCACCGGTGTGTTTACGTAACAATCGCCATTTTACCACGATTGTCCGATAAATGCAAGCATTTTTTCAGAAAAATATGCCCACACTCACCTGTCATTACCCATTCGTTATGATCCTGGCGATATTCGCATATGAATCGCCTACCTTAAGCTCGTAAGTTCCGTTGATTATCTTGTTTCCGAGATTGTGATTTACTATGTAGTGATCAAAATCCCAATAATCCTCGATGATACCCTGCTCATACATCTCTCTTGCTATCGAGCTTGATACCAGGCCGTCTCTTACCTTAAACCTCACCACCGTACCCTTTTCAAGTACCTTGTGTCCTCTCGGCGTAGCGTTCGGTCCCTCAGCGGGCGGATCAGTTTCATTTGCTTTTTTATCCTTTTTTGGCTTTTTGGTTTCCTTTGGTTTTTTGCTTTCCTTCGGCTCAGGACTCGAAGTCGGTTCGGGCGAGATCGTCGCGGCAGGTTCTGTCGTCTGTGAAGAATCACTGTCAGTATCTCCGCCTATACCTGCTCCTTTTGCCCCCGAACCCGAAGCAACCTCAGGTTGCGGCGTGGCAGTGGGAAAATCAGCATCATCTGCAGAGGATGAATCTGAGTTCTTTACATCCTTCGGGAAAACCATTCCCAGCTCCCTGGCCTGCTCAACGATGCTTTCATCCGCAGACGAGGAATTTTTCCTGGTTCCGATTCCCATCACCACGGCTGCGACTAAAAGTCCCAGACCTAGTCCCTGTAAAAATCGTCTCATAAACGATTTCTCCTTTTCTTATCAGCTTCTTTTTTTATACATGGCGATCATCAGCTTAACCTCGCCCTGTCCGATGTTCAGTTCCTTCGAAATATCGACTACTGATTTGCCCTGCTTGTAAAGCATCCTGATCCTGTCCTCCATAGCCTCACCGCGTCCGTTGCCGGCGGTCTCCTCCATATGGGACATCACAAACTCTCTCGTAGGTCTTTTCAGCTGCTCCGCCGATGCCTTTGCCGCCTTCATATGTGTGGCCTGCTCGGGTACAGGTGTCGGCTTAAGTCTCTCGATGCCTGTCATATTCTGACCGGGATCATTTACTATCACAGGTGCTGAGTTTATGCTCTGCTTAGAGACAGGCTCAGTGGGTTCCGACTGCGGAACAACCGGTGTGATATACATGTTTGCCGTCTTGTTTTGCACGGGCTTTTGTACCGGCATGGCACTCGGAGCCACATACTGCTGCGCAGTAAAAACAGTCCTGTGTGGCCCGACCTCTGTTCCCTGCGAAGTCCCGATCTTCTCATCGGGACGAATCGGAGTTCCGGTCGGAATCTCAGGAGTGTCATCCTTTTTCTCATATGTCTCATGGATCGTATGTGATCTTTGCCTGACGCGATCAACTCCGGCAACAGTCGGATCGGGTGCCTGAACCGGCGTGGGAGCAGGTACCGTTTTTCGTACCGGCTTGGGTTCAGATACTTTGACAGGAGTGCTTACCTTCACCGGATCTTTAACTTCGCTTTGCTCCTGTGTCGGCACTACAGGCTCTACAGGCGGAACCTTCCTGCGGTTGGTATCCTCCTGTATCATGTCCTTGAGCTCTTTTTGCTTCTCGCCAAGCATGTTATACATGAAAACCACTTCTTCATGATTGGTATGGATCTTTTCCATAAGTGGTTTAGAAAATTCATCGATCGCCATGATTTTTTCATTGCAAATGCGGTTCATCTGGTCCTCGGTTGTCTCTACCAACTCGACGCCGCGTTTTTCGAGTATATCATCAATATGCTTAATGATGACCTCTTCATCCTTCTCGGTCCACAGATCGGCACCGTGAACCTGCTCCAGGGAATCATCGTTATGATTCCCTTTCTTTTTTGCAACAAAAAAACTTGCGCAGATACATACTGTCCCGATGATTATCAGGACGATCTCTACTGCTAACATTACTTCCTCCTGTTATATCTACATAGCGTGAGTCCTCCGGACAGACTCGGATGCTATCGCATCCTCGTTGCCCGTTAGGTTCATCTGCCCTTGGATGTATGCATCCACATGCAAGCATGCGTTGCATACATCCTTCGGTCAGACTCACGCCTTATCGCTCAAATGGTTATATCAAAAAGGCTGTCGGATTTGGGTGCCATAGGCGCCTCATCCTTTTTTTCTTCCTTTTTTTTTCGATTTCTGCTACCACTGTATGAGCCTCTGCTCTGACCGTCATCCATGTCATACTCTTCGGTCTCGGATCGCTGCGCTTCCGTAGTCTGATGAGCTCTCTGGTCTACATTTGTCTGTACTTGGGCTGCAGCCTGTTCGTGGGCATGCTGGTGCTGAGATATCTCTCTTCCCTGGAAATCTCCGGCATCCACACTTCTGGGTGCCATTGTCACCATATCAACTGTGTTCCACGGCATAATTCCCCTCCTAATATACGTTCCGATCCTTTACAGATCGGTCATCTTTACATCGGCTCCGTCTCTTACAAACCGGCAGTGTGAAATATGATCATGTATTATCCTTGCCGCATCCTTAACGCTGATCTCGGTTCCGGCATAAACTGCATCATAAACCTTTACACATGAGCGCTTATTGTTATCAATACGCTCTAAAAGCAGTTCTCTTTCATGACGGTTTTCCTTGATCTCCTTTTGAAGAGCCGGTTTATTTTTAGTGGCTCTTTTTACAAAGCCCTTTTGCTCCTCGCTGATCTCCTCGCCATGTGAAAGTGCGGCCTTGATACCGTTTGTTACATCTTCGATCTTTTTAAGCTCAGTTTCTATTTCTTTATTTCTCTCGGTAATCTCATTTACTCTGATGATAAGGTCCTTATCCGAAATGATTTCTATCTTAGTGGTACTTCCCATCTCGGACCCGATCGTGGTCGCGGATATACTTCCGTACGTCCTTATCGAACCACCGTTTATGAGTCCTTTTTTACCGCGAACCTCGACATCTTCGCGACACTCTACATTTGAATTGAGCACGGCGTCAGCCTTGAGCATTCCGTTGCACTTGACATTTGAACTCTCTATAAACTTGGCTGTAATGTTTCCTTCGGCTTCAAGCACTCCCTTTTCACCGCCCTGCATACCTCTTTTCAGAACGATGTTTCCTCCGCAGACAAGCTCAGCTGACTCCACGACACCGTTTACCACGATGTCACCGGCCGCTTTTACCTTATATCCGGTATTTACGTTTCCCGTAACCTGAACAGTACCGTTGTACTCGATATCACCCGTAGAGGAATCAACGTTTGCCGGCACCTGATAGATATCAGACACCATGACCATATCTTCAACAAGGGTAACATGTCCTGAAACCTCTGAATATATCTTGCATCTGTCCTCTGATATACGGATATTTCTTCCGAATCTGAGAGCTTTGTTTCTTACAACTGATATAATTAGTGAAAAATACGGCAAATGGTAAAGTATTTTGATTCTGATAAATTTGAGCTGTATTTTTGTCATTTTTTTCATCTTGTATTTCATAAATTAGATTATATCCATAAGGTACATAAGAAGCATCTTTTTTAGAAACAATAT
>ONKC01000039.1 GCA_900318295.1 uncultured Eubacteriales bacterium | reverse complement strand
AGCCTTCCGTTTGGAACGATCTACGCGCATTTCAGTTGTTACGGACAGGCGTCCGGAAAGCAGCTTTATGTAAATATATTGGCTGCACTTGATGGTGTCATCTGCGTGGCGGGGTTCACCGCGTTACTTATCGGACAGATCGGTATGAACAGTGTATACATAGCAAATGTGCTAAACGGTGTTGTGGTCACGATCATCATAATGATTGTGTATCCTATTTTCAAAAATAAACGCTTCCCCAAAAACGTGGAAGATATGATGGTCATAGATGAATCCTTCGGTGTGTCGGAAGATGAGCGTATGGATCTGACTGTTCGGAGTACGGAGGAAGTCGTTACTATATCAAAGTCGGTAACGAAGTTTTGTTTGGACAAGGGGATAGACAAAAGACGTGCAAATCTGGCCGGTCTGTTTTTGGAAGAGATGGCAGGAAATGTAGTAGCACACGGATTTAATATGGATAAAAAGAAACACTCTATAGATGTACGTGTGGTACATAAGAATGATGATATCATCCTTAGGATCAAGGACGACTGTATTCCTTTCAATCCGAATGAACGAGCAAATATGGTAACGCTCGAGGATGCGGCTAAGAATATAGGAATCCGTATGATTTACAAGATTACTGATAGAATCGAATATCAGAATATTCTTGGATTAAATGTACTTACCATAACAATCTGATATTACGATAGGAATGTTTTATATGACAGACTTGATCACACATAGTATACCTGATCGCAAATACATATTTATTGACCGTGACGGAGTTACGAACGTAAGACCGCCCAAAGGAGAATATGTATGTGATCCGGTTGAGTTTATATGGTTGCCCGGTGCTAAAGAAGCCATAAAAAAGCTGAATGATGCGGGATTTTTTATCATCATGATTACCAACCAGGCCGGGATAGCCAAGGGCCTCATGACAGAGGACGACTTTTATGATGTTCAGAAAAAAATGATGTCTGATTTGAGTGATATAGATGCTCATATAGATGATGTTTTCTTTTGTCCGCATGGACCGGATGACGGATGTGAATGTCGTAAACCAAAACCCGGCATGCTTTTTGAAGCACAGATTAAATATGCGATCGATCTTTCAAAGTGTGTTCTGATAGGTGATGATGTAAGAGATATTATTACTGCACACAATGCGCATATGAGAGGAATACTCATTACCGATGAATATCAGTTTAGTGATGCAGTAAATGATGTTTTGAATGGCATAATAAAGAATTATGAGGTAAATGAATGACAGATTTTTCAGAACAGATAAAAAACTATCTTGAAACCGAGATCAGTATAATCAAAGGTCTTGATCAAAATGCCATAAACGATGCGATGAACCTACTTGAACAGACAAGAGAGCGGGGCAGTGAGGTGTATGTATTTGGGAACGGCGGAAGTGCGTCCACGGCTTCTCACATGGAAAATGATTTTAACAAAGGAGTCTCAGAAAAGCTTGATAAGAAATACCGCTTTCATTGCATAAACGCCAACATGGCAACTATCATGGCGATAGCCAATGATAATGGGTATGAAAGAGTATTTGAACAGCAGTTGGAAAACAAATTGAATAAAGATGATGTTATAGTGGCCATATCCGGAAGCGGAAAATCAGAGAATGTGTTAAGAGCAGTCAGATACGCAAAGAGTATTGGATGTAGGATCATAGGGATGACCGGATATGACGGGGGTGAACTGAAAAAACTATCTGATATTTCACTGCATGTTCCTCTTGACAATATGCAGATAACTGAAGATATACATCTTATTCTTAACCATGTGATGATGTATATACTTTGCGGAGAATTAACCGGTTATCCCGTTCATTAACCCGAAGACTATACATTTAATATGGTTTTTATGGACTTTAACAGATCCTTCTTCTTTACACTGTTTTTATTTCCGATATTGCAAGCTTTGATCGACGCGGATGCGTTGGACAAAAGCGTTGAGATGTCGATTGGAACTTTTGTAGATGCACACAATGAAGAAATCGAGAAGAAAGCATCGCCTGCTCCGATCGTATCTGTCACATTGAGGGTCAGAGCGGGGACGCTGACTTTATTCCCTTCTTTATCTTCGCTTATCGCCCCTGCAGCTCCGATTGTAAGGTACCCCGTAGATGCACCAAGCTGCTCGCGAAGGAACGTCAAAAGATCTTCTCTGTTGTCGCCGTGATGCGGAAAAGCAAGTTGCATCTCCACCTCGTCTAATGCAAATGAGTCTGCTTTTGTGTATTTGGTTATCAGATTTGTACCATAGTTTGACGAGTTTGTCTGGCAGTTCAGAGAAAGAAATCTGCTGTTATTCTGTATTATTTCTATGCTTTCATTGTCGATCAATCCATGACCGTAATCACATACTGCTACCAAGTCAAATTGTGGAACGAGCTCATGCAATGATTTATGAAACTCCTCATAACGGATTCTCTTTATGGCATCTTTATCATTCAGATAGTTTACCGAAAAGAGTTTATCGTATTCGTTTCTCTGTGGGTGCTTCTTCAAATATCTTCTTTTCACAGGCGTAACAAAGCCATTATCCCTAAGCATGTGAAGATTAACACTATTTGGCATCTTGCTTTCGATCAAATCGTAAAGATCGTCTTCTGACCCCATCATAGAAAGCAGTTCTACATTCGGACACAGCTCTGCCATATGTCTTGTCAGAGCCAGAGATCCACCCAGGTATTGCTCAACGGATTGAAATCTGGTTGAGAGAGTAGAGTCCTTTCTTGTCAGCCCCTGTGGCTTGCAAAAGATGTATTCATCAATGATAATATCACCTATAACGAGAATCTTCAGATCCTCGAATTTGTCAACATAGTCAGTAATACGATCGAATACGTTTTTGCCGTATTTGTCCAGTAGCTTCTGAGAATACTCCAAAACCCCATCCGGAAGAGCGCTGAAATAATTGTTCAAAAGCTTACTTGATGAATAGACAATTCCCTGTGTGTATCTGATGGTTCCGCCCAGCTTTTCGACGAGCTCAATTTCAGCAGAGATCTGTCCGGTCACACCGTCTGTGCCACTTTTAAACTCCTGACCTTTGACAAATATATCAGGTTGTACGGCATTTATATTGGCAAGGGCTGTCTGCTCGTTGGAAAGCATGACATAGTCTACGAACTCTATGCTCGCAAGAAATGATGTTCTTTGAGCGTCATTATAATATGGTCTGTCGGGACCTTTATTCACATATGGTTCTGATGTGACAGATACTACCAGGACATCACCGAATGATTTTGCTTCCCTCAGATGTTCGATATGTCCGTAATGAAGCAGATCAAAAACACCGTGACACATCACGATCTTTTTGTTTTTCTTTTTTATTTCATCTCTTATTGCCGGAAAACCTTCAGCGCTTATTACCTTGTTTTCTGCCATATCATACCTCGTCCATTGTTATAAGTATGTCTCCGAGTGTCTTTACTGTATCTTTATGATCTCCGCAGAAATAAAAACTCTTTCCTCCATCTGCGACGGTTCTTAACAGGATTGTTTTCCATGGTCTGAAATAGTAGTATGGGTTTGTCTTATCCGGCTCGATGCCGGTATCTTCTTTGATTGGTTGTAAGTCAAACACAGCCGTTGTAATATCATATATTTCCCGACCTTCCTGTTTTGCAACATTCCTTGCCATGGCAAGAGCTTTCAGATAAACCTCAGGTCCGGTCACTGCGGAACCGAAGTTAAGGAATACTCCGTGTTCCAACTTTTCAATACTCTTTGTATAAATCAGAAAATCTTTGTAGCTTGTGCTGCCTGCTGCAGCAGGATCATAATTCGGATGTTCGTTTACTATGTCATTTCCGATGCCGACATGAACGGTACAGGGTACATGCAGATGATAGCCCATAGCCAAAACACTTTGTTCTTTATTTGGAAAATCATTTTCCCAGATATATTTTCCCACAGCTTCGCCGAACCCGAGTCCCTCTTTGTCGCCGGCGTTTATCGCATCGTTAAGGTAGCCTGTTTCTTTCCAAAGACCAAACTGTCCTTCTGAAATATACTTAGCTACACTTTCACAGGTTTGCCCGATCAGAGCGAACTCAAAGTCGTGGATGGAACCTGCTCCGTTTGTTGCAAAGTGGGTTATAAGTCCTCTTCGCATCAGTTCTATCATATAAAGAGAACAGCCTTTTCTGATCACATGGGCTCCGTACATCATAAGTACGGTAGAACCCGAGTTTTTTGCGTTTATGATATCGCGGGCAAGTTCATCATAATCCCCGGATTGTTTATCACACTCACATTTGTGTTTTGGATCCACAGGAATATTCTCCGAAATATCAATATCATGAACACGCTCCGAAAGCGGTTTTATATCAAGTTTATTTCGGTCAAACATTTCAAATCCCGACATAGTTACACCTCTGATCAGATATTCAAAAAATCTTCCATCTTAGCTTTTGCTATTTTATACTTTTCATCAACTGCAGGATCAGAAAAGCTTATGTCCATCAACTGTTGTAAGTAACCCTGCTCTATGGCACGTTTCTTTGCCGCCGGCAGTGTCAGCCCGAAGCACAAAGCAAGGCCTGCCATGTGATAATCAGCAAGCGTAGACAGATTTGAGTACTCCACCATTTCCTGTCTTAAAAAGCACTCGTATACCGCATCGGAAATATCAGTCGCGAGGATTTCCTCTCCGGTGTGACCATATACGGTCTCCCAGCCGCTTTCGGCATTTAATCTAAAAATATCGGTCCTGTCAGCCTGCCTGATCAAGTCGCAAAAATATCGTTCTCTGTCAGTCAGATCATCAGGGAGTTTGAAGTCGCTGTGATGGTATACAGCCTTTTCCAAAACAAGTCGGTCGGTCTCGCAGACCTCATCATAGTTTTTGATAATGTCCTCGATCATGCCGTGAGTAAACAGGATTCTGGATCCGAGTTTAGCATGGTCAAACTCTTTGGCATTGAAAAAATTCTGCGAATTCACAATCTGTCCGAAACGGGCAAAATCATGAAGCTCACCGATCACCCAGGCCATGTCCCTGTCGTACTCATCGAGTCCCTCGCCTTCTGCAAATATATAACAGTTCTTTGCAACTTCGCGAGTGTGAATCATCTTTGCGTGACACATATCTTTGGTCCGTCCTTTTGTCACGTTATACATTTTGAAGAACTCTTCACATTCTTTTTCGATTTCGTCCTTGTTGAAAATAGACTGCATTCGCCTTGGCTCCTCCCGTATCAATTAGCTTTATTTCGCCTCTTATTAATCTGAGCATGAAAAGCATTTATGATCCCCTTAGTATCGTGTTTCTTTATCAGATTCGGTATAGTGGGATCATTATCATCATGTTTCTGTCTGTATTTATGTATATTTTCCTGTAAGCCCTGATCGGATACGATTGTTTCTATCGCAGATTCAAGCTCATCAAATCCTTCATCAAGACTTTCTGCCATCAGGCACAATCTGAACATCGCCCATATGGCGTATTCACAGTAGTTATACGTCAGTATGTCATCATATCCGCGTCCTGCTAAAACATCTGCAAATGCCCCCGTTTGTTTTTTCCATACCAACGGTTGCTTTGTTTGCCAGCTGCTCGCGTAGTTTTCCTGCCCGCAGTGGAAGTAGCGATACAGTACTTTTTTGGTAAGGTATACCGTTTGACAGTGTGATAAATAGCGTATTACGTATGGAACGTCTTCCAATGAACGCATGGTTTCATCGAAAAAAAGGTTATGCTCTATTATCAATGATCTTTTGTAAAGTTTATTCCATACTGTCCAAAACCATCTGTAGTCTTTGGGGTCAGCGGCATAATCCGCAAGCATTTCCGTAACGCTGTCACTACCGGTGATGACGTCATCTTTTGATTCCGGATCCATTAAAAGAAACTCTGTTCCGTAGCCGTCGATCCAGGAAGTGTTTCCGACAATGAAATCGTAGTCCGATCCACCTTCGCAAGCTGACAGATGTTCGAGAGTATGCTCGCTTATCTCATCATCTATATCTGCGAAGTAAATATACTTTCCCTTGGCTGTTTTAATTCCTTTATTTCTGGCAGAGCCCTGACCGGAATTCTTCTGATGAAAAACCCTTATGGGGAAGTTTGTTGGCGTAGTTGTGAGCTTTTGCAGGAGATCTCCCGATCCGTCAGTAGAACCATCATTGATATTCTTTAACATATTTTTCTCCGTTATATACAGGGACGATAACAGATATTTCCATTTATTCACCTACGCTTTCGAATCATGTTTTTCGTATGGAACGGGGGCCGAGGCTTGGATTGCAGGTTCGATCTCTCCTGCGTCAAACAGCCTCCCCTGGCAGTAGTCACAGCTTGGCCAACATGTTTTATCCATGAATCTGCTGACTTCATCACGTGAATCTTTTTTGCCTTCAAGAGAAAGGATATCCACGTAGTCCTCCACGATATCAGGAATCGCATTCAGATTCATGGCATTGGCCATAAACGGACAACGGTACAGTCTGCCGTTCAGTATGGTATACAGATTCTTTGCACAGCAATCTTCAAATAAGTTTTTTAGTTCTGCCTGCGTGCGATCCATTTTTTTAATAATGGAGCACCGGGTCCACAACCCGCTGTCATGAACATCATAGATGATTTTTTTCTCATCCAGCTTTTCTATCAAACGATCAAGGTTTTTTGAAAGCTTTCCATAGTCAGTAATACAAAATCCAACTTTGGGCGTGGTCATCATATCTAAAAGCTTATCTGATGGCACGATCGTTCCATTTGTGTAAAAAGTGATGACACGAATTCTGTCTATATCGATCAGAGCAGAAAGAACCTTCTCCATGTCCGGGTACATAAACGGCTCTCCGCCGATCAGTCTCAGCTCAAAAATCTCATCATAAACCGTCAACAGTGCTTTTACCCATTTGATCAGATCGTCAGGATCGTAATTCTTTGGCTTTTCATAGTACTGCATAAGGTTGCTGCAGTCTTTACATCTCATGGAGCAACGTTCGGTGATCTCCAGGTCAACATCTTTTAAGATCATTTTTTCCGGATGCAGATATGCCGAGTGCTCAGCGATGCAGGCATCGACATCTCGTCTTGCCATATGAGGAAGCTTTGTCCGGTAGTCTACTCCGTCTTCGCTCTTATCTAAAATCTCACACAGAAGAATGTATTTCTCTTCATCGTTGAGTTTGTTTATGATCTGGCCGCAGTTCCCGATGGCTATTACAAAAGTCCCGATTATATTGTTTTCACGGAGTTCTTTAAGCGAGTATATGGGAAGCGGGCCATCGTAATGCTTCCGTCTGATGTCGCTGTCTTCACAGATGCAGGACACGTTCCATCCCCTTTTCCTGCACTCATGAAGAGCAGCCTCGCCCGCCGGGCATAAGCCGTATATGATGTAATCAGACATTTTTATACCTTCCTTCTTGCAAAGAATAATCAAATAAACATCTGACCTATCAGATATCTTCCTCACATGTTTTAACCTGTTCATCGTGTCCAAGGACATATTATAGCGCATTTTCAAAAAAATGACAAGTAATGCGTGAAAATCAACGTTTTTTTTACATCAGTTATGCTTTTGTGCTATAATCCCGTCTTTGACAGTTTCCAGACATAAAAACTGTCAAACTCCCGAGAAAACGTTATTCTACGCTGTGCTTAAGGATAGCTGAGCTGAAAAAATATTAAAAAATAAAAAACTATATTTACGTATCGGCAAACTTATGCTACAATATATGTGGTATGTGTTGAGAATGAGTGTATGGATTCGGAAACGGAGTTCATATGCGATTATCAAATATTATCTTTCCATCAAAGTGTATCTTTTGCGGCCGTATCACTGCTGATGGCAAAAGAGCCTGTGATGAGTGTGTAAAAAGGCTCCCTTATGTGACTGAGCCTGTGTGCAAGCATTGTGGCAAGCCTATTGCGGACAGCTCACAGGAACTTTGTACGGACTGTCGTACATGGGATCACCCGGGACTTGACAGTTCGGTAGCGCTCTTTGTATATCTGGATGAGACGAAAAAGGCTATGGCCGATCTGAAGTACGGCGGGTGCTTCAAGGATGCCGGGTTTTATGCGGATGAGCTTTGCAGGCATTTTTACGGAAGGATCAGAAGATGGCATGCGGACGTGCTGGTGCCCATACCCATCCACAGAAGGAGGATGCGCTATCGCGGATACAACCAGGCTGAGCTGGTAGCTGCGGAGCTTGGACAAAGGATGGGCTTACCTTCGCAGGGGCTTCTTAGGAGAACCCGATACACGAGTCCGCAAAAGGATCTTAACGCACAAAAAAGGCGCGAAAACCTGCGTTGTGCGTTTGAGGTGGATGAGAGCGTTTTTCGACCGGATGCTCATGAGAGCATAGTTTTGGTCGATGATATATACACAACCGGAGCAACATTGGAGGCCTGTGCGGGTCTTTTGAAAAAAGCCGGTGCGAGGGCTGTTTATGCGGTCTGTATCTGTATAGGAAGTGAAGCCTGATCGACTTTTTTTAGAAAAAAGACAGGAGGAATGAAAAATGGAGTTGATAAGTTGCGTAAAGTGTGGTAAATTATTTAATCATATTTCGGGACCACGCATATGCCAGCAGTGCAACAAGGATATCGAAGAGAAGTTCAAGCAGGTAAAGCAGTATGTGAGGGAGCATCCAAACATTGATATGCGTACTCTCTCCAAGGAGTGTGACGTCAGCCCCAAGCAGATCCAGCGTTGGGTCAGAGAGGACAGACTTGTTTTCTCATCCGACTCGCCGATAGGTATCCCCTGCGAGCGTTGCGGCAAGCCTATCAAGTCGGGCCGCTACTGTGACAATTGTAAAAATGGCATGACACGCGATCTCGAGGATGCAGCCGGTATCAAAAAGCCGGTTAAGCAGGAGCCAAAGAAAAAGGCTCCGGACAGCGATAAGATGAGATTCCTCGGATGATCACCATATGGTTCTTGTCTGACTCGACTGTCGGGATAAAGGAGTGAGAAAGAACCATGTTAAACAAGGACAGAGAGATTACTGATGCTGAAGAGCAGCAGATAGTAGATATTCTTAAGGAGGAAAGCGAAGAGGAGGCACTTTACGGAGCTGACTCTACGCCGGAGACACGCCAAGAGAATAAAATGGGAGTTTTGCCGGTAAGGAAGCTCATCGTCACCATGTCACTTCCGATGATGATATCCATGCTCGTGCAGGCTCTGTACAATATTGTGGACTCGATTTTCGTAGCCCAGATAGAAGAGGAGGCATTGACAGCGGTCACGCTGGCTTTTCCGATGCAGAACTTTATGATCTCCGTTGCGGCGGGGACCGGCGTCGGGATCAATGCCCTCTTGTCACGTTCACTGGGAGAAAAACGTTTCGACAAAGCGAACAATGCCGCGAATAACGGTATCCTGGTGATACTGATAAGTGGCATTTTGTTTTTCCTGGTGGGCTTATTTTTCTCCGAGCCGTTTATCAGATCGCAGAGCGCCGATCCGAGGGTTGTTTCATACGGAGAGACGTATCTGGGCATCGTAAGCTGCTTAGCTTTGCCACTTTTTATGCAGATCACATTCGAACGACTCTTACAGTCTACGGGACGAACGCTCGCTGCGATGTTTTCGCAGGTTACGGGTGCCGTTATCAATATCATCTTTGATCCCATCATGATCTTCGGTATGTTTGGTTTTCCGAAACTCGGCGTGGCCGGTGCGGCGTATGCGACCGTGCTCGGACAGAGCATAGCTACATGTGTTGGGATTTTCTGTAATATCAAGTTCAATAAAGACATCAAGCTTTCATGGAAAGGGATTTTTACGCCTCATGGCTCGGCGATACGCCAGATTTATGTGGTAGGCGTGCCGTCGATGCTCATGATGAGTATCGGTTCGGTGATGACCTTTGCCATGAACAAGCTTTTGGGAGCATTTTCAAACACGGCACAGGCGGTATTCGGAGTGTACTTCAAGCTCCAAAGCTTCTTCTTTATGCCGGTGTTTGGTCTGAACAACGGAATCATACCTGTTTTGGCGTACAATTTCGGAGCGCGAAAGAGAGACAGGATTAAAAGTGCATTGAAGTTTTCGATGGTGCTTGCTGTGGGTATCATGTTTGTTGGAACTGTGATATTCAACCTGATCCCGGAGCTTTTGCTTAGAATGTTTGATGCGAAGGATTATATGATAGGCATGGGTGTTCCGGCGCTTCGGATCATAAGTCTGTCCTTCCCGATAGCGGCGGTATGTATCGTGATGGGATCGATATTCCAGGCCTTTGCAAAGAGCATATACTCGCTTTTTGTTTCAATCGGACGTCAGCTTGTCGTCCTGATCCCGGCTGCATGGCTTTTATCTCTGACAGGTGATGTGAACGCCATCTGGTGGGCATTCCCAATCGCTGAGTTAGCGTCGCTCACCATATCGACTATCTTTTTCCGTAAGCTTTACAGAAATACGGTAAAGACATTGTAGGATTACTTTTTCTTGACTCTTCCCGTCGATTCGCGGATGGTAAGACTTGTGCGAAGGAGATTGCGCGACAAAGAGACGTCGTTTACAAGAGCGTAAAGAACGTAGTAGCAGCACTTGCCCAGCTGGATACGATCCTGGCGGACCGATGTGAGCGCGGGAGTGGTCTTTTCGCAGCCCGGTACGTCATCATAGCCGATGATACTGACATCATCGGGTACGGAGAATCCGAGACGCTGAACCTCTCTGATCGCGCCGAAGGCGAGAGTGTCATTGCCACAAAGAATGGCAGTCACGCCGATGTCAATAAACTTTTGAACATGACGGGATGCCGCTTCGAGTGAGTAAGGCTCGTAGGCGATAAAACGATTTGAATAAGCCAGATCGTGTTTTTCCATATTGTGCTTGTAGGCGTTCATACGGCTTTCGGAGATCATGGAGCCCATAGGTCCGTTTAAAAATGCGATCTTGCGGTGACCGAGTGAAACAAGATGATCGATGGCGAGCCCCATACCTTCTTCGGAATCGCTTCCGACCGAGCCGCACATCGGGTTTTCCTTTATATAGTTGTCAAAAAGGACTGTAGGGACCTTCGTGGTCTCGAGCTCCTTCATCCATGGATCGTTCAACTCGAAACCGATCAAAAGAGCACCCGATATGTTTCGACCGAGCATGAAAGGATCATATGGACGTTTGAGCTGGAAATCATGACTGACCGGGATGACCTCGACATCCCAATTCTCTTTGAAAGCTGCCTGACGGAAGCCGAGAAGGATATCATATCCGAAATCATCTTCAAGATAATAATCTATGTTCTCTATAAAAATGCAAAGCTTGCGAATGTCCTGCCTATGGATGCTTTTTTTAGTATAGCCCATCTCGACGGCGGTTTCGAGGATTTTATCTCTCATAGCCTCGGAAATATCGTTTGCACCGTTCAAGCCTTTTGATACGGTACCCGATGAAACGCCGAGTCTGTCAGCTATATCCTTGATCGTGGTCATATGTTCCCTCCAATATGAAGACAGGTCGTTAATTCCTTAACGAAATCTATCGAACGAAAGATTTCTACTTTTTCAATATAACATACTTTTGTTGAAACGACAAGTAGGAATTTTTACGGAAATATTATAAAAAATGCTTGACTTTTTATATAATTGGCTATATTATAATATGAGTGCGCACGTAGCTCAGCTGGATAGAGCACTTGGCTACGGACCAAGGTGTCGGGAGTTCGAATCTTCTCGTGCGCGGTACGTAATAAAAAACGACCGAGGAAAAATCCTCGGTCGTTTTTTCATCCGTGCAGAGCACGGATGATGCGAGCTCAGTTCTCTGTCTCGCCGGCCGCATGCTGCGCATGCGCCGTCCTCGGTCGGCGCGGGGCAGACGTCCACTGGACGTCTCGCGCCTTCTCGTGCGCGGTTGTATTTACGCTGGTACCGCGCACGGGTGAAGAAAACTCGGTTCTTTTTCTCGCCGCCCGCATGCGCCGTCCTTACCACATTTTGATTGACGATGGTTTGCGCGGGTGTTATAATATATTCATCTATAGTTATGGAGGTGGCACCTTGAAAAGCGACTATCTTGTAGTATCTGATCGTGTTCAGGAAGCGATCGACAAAAAAATGCCCGTGATAGCTATTGAGACATCGGGGATATATATCGGGCTTACCGGTCGTGGTGTGATGATGGATGGGATCGGATCACAGGGGATTCGTTTGAACGAGGGTGATAAGCTTGATTATTTTTCCATAGCAGAGAGTATAGAAAAGCTCATAGTTCAAAACGGGGCGGTACCTGCGATGATAGCTATCATCGACGGGAAGATCCATGTCGGGTTGAACAAAGATGATCTCACTTATCTGAGCGAGCATCATGACAGTCTTAAAAAGGTGTGCAAGAGCGATCTGCCTTTGGTCCTCGCACTTCCGCAGGATGGTGTGACCACTCTTTCCGCCACCATGATGATCTCAAGCATGGTTGGAATCAATGTCATAACCACTGTCGGGGTTGGCGGTGTCAGTGATGATTTTGCAGATTCTCATCATGTGTCGGCAGATATAGAGGAGATGGCCAGAGGGCGCGTTGTTGTCGTGGCGACAGGCTTTTCTCCGGGGTCGAATCCGGAAAAGACGCATAAGTTTTTAGATACACACGGTATACCGCTTTTGGGATTTCGCTCCGACAAATACTTCACACCGTGGAGTGATAAAAAGGAGCATGAACTCAGATTCAAGGTAAATGAGCCCACGGATATAGCGCATACATTGGCGGTGAAGCGTTCTCTTGATATCGACGGCTCCATCCTCGTGTTGAATCCGCCATCCGGTCTTATAAAGGATGAAGAGGGATACAACACAGAAGTATACTCGAAGTATGTTCAGGAGATAATGAACGACAACGCTACCCTGGCGGCCTGGATCGCCATGGCGATATCGATGGATCTCGATCCAAACATCCAGAACCGCAATTCAAAGCGTTCATCTCTTCCAAAGAAGGAAAAATCGATGAGCTTTGAGGTGTGGCTGTTTGCCGTCAAAAAGTTTGCACAGAATTATGATGTGGCGCTTTTGATCTTTAATAATCTTCCGGACTCTGAGAAAGAAAGGCTGCGTCAAGAATACGAAGATACAGTAACATGATAATACAGGTCCGTAAGGAGATATCCATGACTTATTCTGCAATAGCGTATATTCATAACGACTTCCGCGAGAAGTTTGGGATTCCCAGGCAGAGTGGTTTGATCGATCAGGTCACGTCTACTATCATTTTTGAAGAAAAATACAGAAATGCCGATGCTGTGAGAGGACTCGAAGAGTTCTCTCATTTGTGGTTAATATGGGAATTCTCAAAGGGGTTTGCCTCGAGAGGTGAGACCGGGGGATTTTCTGCGACAGTCAGACCGCCCAGACTCGGCGGAAATGAAAGAAAGGGTGTGTGGGCGACACGCTCACCGAACAGGCCCAATCCTATAGGCCTTTCGTGCGTCGAGATAGTCTCTGTCGAGCCAAACACCTCCGATGGGCCTGTGATCACGGTGCGTGGTGCCGACCTTATGGATGGCACTCCGATACTTGATATCAAGCCGTATATCGCGTACGCGGATGCTCGCCCCGAAGCTGCCTGCAGCTATGCTTCTGCGGCTCCCGATATGAACACACTCAAGGTCGAGGGAACTTCACTCCTTCCCGATACAGATGAGAAAGAAGCTATCATCGCCGTGCTGTCGGGCGATCCGAGGCCCGGTTATCAGGAGGATGAAGAGCGTGAGTACGGGCTTAGCTATGGCTCATACAACATCAGATTCAGGGTTTCATCCGATGTGCTGACGATCACTCAGGTGACTGAAATAACATAAAAACGTCATGCCTGCTGAGATTGATTTTTCCCGGCGGGTGTGTTAAAGTAGTATATGTATCTGATCAAAAATGGAGGAATAATTATATATGGATATTAAAAAAATACCGGCTTACGAGCTGATACTTGCTGAGGACATCCCTGAGGTTAATTCAAAGGGATATCTGCTTTCGCATAAAAAGACCAAAGCGCGTGTGGTCGTGATGGAAAACGATGATGACAACAAGGTTTTTGACATCGGTTTTCGTACACCGCCGACAGACTCTACCGGAGTTCCGCATATCATCGAGCACACCGTGCTGTGCGGTTCGAGAAAGTTCCCGGTAAAAGACCCGTTTGCGGAGATGGATAAGGGGTCTCTTAACACATTTCTGAACGCGATGACATACCCGGACAAGACCGTCTACCCTGTAGCCAGTGTAAACGACAAGGATTTCAGGAATCTGATGGATGTTTATCTTGATGCGGTATTTTTCCCAAACATATACAAAGAAGAAAAGATCTTCAAGCAGGAAGGTTGGCATTATGAGATGGAGTCAGCCGACGGGGAGCTTAGCTACAACGGAGTAGTGTTCAACGAGATGAAGGGTGCGTTTTCCTCGCCGGATGAGTACTTCGAGACTCTCATCCAGGAAACCCTTTTCCCTGATAATGCGTACGGTGTTGTATCCGGAGGAGATCCGAAGGTGATCCCCGAACTCAAATGGGAGGATTATCTGGATTTCCACCGTCGCTACTATCATCCGTCAAACAGCTTCATATATCTCTACGGAAAAATGGACTTTGAAGAGAAGCTGAATTGGATAGACGAGGAGTATCTCTCGAAGTTTGACTACCTTGAGGTGGATTCTGAGATCAAGCTCCAGGAGCCGATAGGTGAGCTCAAAAATGCCGAGGGTTTCTATCCTATACCTGCCGGTGATGACACCGAGGGAAAGACCTACTTTGCTTATGCCGGAGTATGCGGGACGACTCTCGATCCGAAAGTCTATCAGGCATTTCAGGTGTTGGAGTACGCTCTTGTCGAGGCGATAGGTGCCCCGGTAAAAGAGGCTTTAGTTAAAGCAGGAATTGGTACTGAGATAGAGGGTGGTTATAATGAGCCGTTCAGACAACCGTTTTTTACCATCAGTGCAAAAAATGCCCGCGATGATCAAAAGGATGAATTTGTTAAAACGATAAGAACAGTTCTTTCTGACCTGGCTGAGAACGGGATCAATAAAAGATCACTAAAGGCTGCATTAAATGCAATGGAGTTTCAATTTAGAGAGGCTGACTTCGGCAGATTCCCTAAAGGACTTATGTATGGGCTGGGTATGTATGACAGCTGGCTCTACGACGATAGAAAGCCATTCATTCACCTTCATGTAAATGAGACCTTCGAGTTCCTCAGAAGTCAGATTGAGACAGATTACTTTGAGAACTTAATTAAAACATATTTTCTCGATAATCCTCATTCGGCAGTTATCACCCTTCGTCCCAAGCCGGGAATGGCAGCTGAGATCGATGAGGAGGAAAAGAAAAAGCTTCAGTTATATCTGGATACACTTTCCGATGAAGACAAAGAGAAGATCGTAACCGAGACCAAGGAACTGAAAAAGTATCAGGAGGAGCCGTCAACGCCCGAACAGATGGCGACTATCCCGCTTTTGGGAAGAGAAGATATAGGCAAGAAGGCCAGACCGTTCAAGTATGAGGAGCGTATGGCAGCGGGCAGTAAAACGATTTTTAATGAGGTGTTTACCAACGGAATCTCGTACATTAAGTTTAGCTTTGATATATCAGACCTTGAAGAGTATGCTCCCTGCATAGGACTCGTCGCTGAGTTACTCGGAGGGATGGATACTGACAACTATGATAAGCTCGAGTTATCAAACGAGCTTCTTCTGCACGCGGGTGGATATAATATAATCACGACTTCATATACGGATGAAGATAGTGAGGAGTTTACGGTTCGACTTGAGATGAATATGAAGGTTCTCTATCATGAGACTGAAAAAATGATGGAGATCCTCGATGAGATCGTCAACAGAACTCATCTGGATGATACTGATCGCATAAAAGAGATCATAGCAGAGAGAAGATCAGCCAGACAGGCAGCACTCCCGGCATCAGGACATATGACAGCGGTCAACAGAGGTCTTTCGTATTTCAGAGACAGGGGTCGCTGGGCCGAGGAGATCAAGGGCTTAAGCTATTATGATTTCATGTGTGAGGTCGATGATAACTTTGATAAGTATAAAGAGGACTTAGTAAATATCCTCAAGTGGCTTCGAGACACTATATTTACAAAGGAAAGACTTCTTATCAATATCGTATCGACAAATGAAGGTTATGAGGTATTTGAAAAGGCAGCACCTGTGTTTGTCGACGGATTAGCTGCAGAAAGCGCAGCTCGTCCGAATGTGAGCTCCGTTTCAAGATGGAATGCAGCAGGCTTAAATGAAGCCGGCAAAGATCAGGGTTCCAAGGCTTTACCGGCTCCGGTCTACCGCATAAAGCCCATACCTGTAAACGAGGGCATCACGACCGCCGGAAATGTCTGGTATGTCGCAAGATGCGGAAGCTTCAAGGACAAGGGCATAGAGCCTCACGGATCGTTCAGGGTTCTTAAGACTATCCTTTCATATGAGTATCTCTGGAATGAGGTCAGAGTCAAGGGAGGAGCATACGGAGTGATGTGCAACTTCTCGCATGTGGGTATCGGGTATTTTGTATCCTACCGCGATCCGCATATCGCTGAGACTGTTCGGATCTACAAGACCGTACCTGAGTATATCCGCAACTTTGAGATCGAGGAAAGAGATATGGTCAAGTTTATAATCGGTACCGTGAGGACCATGGATACGCCGCTGACTCCGAGAGCTGAGGGTGCCCGTGCCTTTGAACACTACATGAACGGTCTGACGTTCGAGGAGATTCAAAAGACCAGAGATGAGGTGCTCTCCACCACGAAGGAGGACATCCGTAAGACTGCAGATATGGTTGAAGCGATTCTGTCCGACGGATATATATGTGTCGTCGGCGGTGAGGATAAGGTGCGTGAACACAGTGACATGTTCGGTGAGGTCAGAGCGCTGGATAAAGTGTGAGTTAGATATCGGAGGATATGTATGAAGGAAGATATTGAAGGATTTCGTTCGGGCTTTGTTTCCATAGTGGGACGCCCGAATGTCGGCAAGTCAACCCTGATGAACCGTATCATCGGTGAGAAGATAGCTATCACCTCGCCGAAGCCGCAGACTACGCGCGGCAGGATAAAGACCGTGTACCATGAGGACCGGGGTCAGATCATTTTTCTGGATACTCCGGGTATTCACAAGGCGAAAAACAAGCTCGGAAACTACATGGTAAACGAGGCGGAGGCTGCAATCGGTGACGCGGACCTGGTTTTGTGGCTCGTGGAGCCGACGACATTTATCGGGAAGGGTGAGCAGCATATCGCTGAGGTGCTGAAAAAATACGAAGGCCCGACCATACTTGTTATGAATAAGGTGGACACCATCAGAAAGGATGAGCTGTTGGTGTGTATAGACGAATACAAGGATATCATGGACTTTACTGCGATCGTGCCGCTGTCAGCCAAAACAGGGGAGAACGTCGATGATCTGATTGATACGATGTTTACCCAGCTGCCTGAGGGGCCGGGATACTATGATGAGGACACACTGACCGATCAGCCGGTCAGGGAGATAGTGGCCGAGATCATCAGAGAAAAAGCGCTTCGTGCGCTGTCCGATGAGATTCCTCACGGGATAGCGGTGGTCACCGAATCGATGAAAAAGAGAGGAGATCGTGACCTGTATGACATCGAAGCGACTATCGTGTGTGAGAAGGATTCTCACAAGGGGATAGTGATCGGAAAGCACGGTGCGATGCTCAAGCAGATCGGGAGCAAGGCAAGGCCCGATATAGAAAAGCTCGTGGATGCAAAGGTCAACTTAAAGCTGTGGGTCAAGGTTAGAAAGGATTGGCGTGACAGCGAGGCGCAGCTTAGAAACTTCGGGTTCAATCAGTGATCGATCGCTCGCGTGTGATCATGGGAGTATGAATGAAGGAAAGATACATCGGAATGGTTTTATCATCCGCTACCATAGGGGAGTATGATAAAAGAGTGGTGATACTGACCAAGGAAAACGGCAGATTCTCGGCGTTTGCCAGAGGGGCGAGAAGACCTAAAAGCCCGCTCTCGGCAGTGACCGAGCCGTTTTGCTTTGGGGAGTTTTACGTTTTCAGAAGCCGCGATTCTTATACCGTCGAGGAGGTCAGGGCTACCGACTTTTTCCCTGAACTCAGAAAAGATCTGGACAGTCTGTATATGGGTCTGTATTTCTGTGAGGTTGCCGACTACTTTACCAGAGAGGGTATGAGTGCAAAGTCGGAGCTTGAGCTTTTGTACAGGGCACTTTTGGCTCTGTCGGATGCAGCTATCCAGCCTGAGCTTATCCGAAGAGTGTACGAGCTTAGAATGCTTGCGATATCAGGCTATGCACCGCATTACTCGGAAGAAGAAAAATGCTGGCATGATGATATCGGAGTGTGGAAGCTTTCCGATACTGCTACGTATGCCGTAGGTCAGATATTGGGGCGAAAGCTGTCTGAACTGTTTTCATTTAAGGTAAGTGATGCCGTGCTTAGTGAGCTTTCTGCGTGTGTCGGGAGATTTTTCAAAAGGAATACAGACAGAGCGTTTCGCTCGCTGAATGCACTTGAAATATGAAATGATTTTTGTCTTGCGTAATCATACAAAAGGTGTTAAAATACTGTCGTTATGTGAAGGGGAACGAAATAGCGGTTCAAAGGCATGCGTGTCGATGCGCATGACTTGTGAAAGTGAAAGATGTTAGGAGGTTTATCAATGGAAGAGATGACCGCGGATATTTTTTATCAGATAATGAACGCCAGAGAGGTGCTCTGCGCACACTGCGAGCTCAGACAGCAAAACAGTGCTCAGTCAGAGCTTGCCACAGCACAGGGCCTTCGCTCGAAGTCCTTCGCAAGTAACGAAAGTGACAGATGTCCGAGTTGCCAGGTGACTGCGATCGTGGATAATGCGCAGATCCAGGCTCAGATGTCCGGGCTTTTTGACTGATACCGATCAAACGGTTCAGTGTGCATCAAACGAAGTGCACATAAATCACAGAAAGAAGAGGAAAAGGTTATGGAAAAAACTATGGAAAAGATCGTCTCCGTCTGCAAAACCCGCGGATTTATCTATCCGGGTTCGGAGATTTACGGAGGCTTGGCAAATACATGGGATTACGGAAATCTCGGTGTAGAGCTCAAAAACAATATAAAGCGTGCATGGTGGAAAAAGTTCATCCAGGAGAACAAGTACAACGTCGGCGTGGACTGTGCCATCCTGATGAATCCTCAGACCTGGATCGCATCCGGCCACCTCGGAAGCTTTTCCGATCCGCTTATGGATTGTAAGGAGTGTCACGAGCGTTTCCGTGCAGATCAGCTTATCGAGGCTTTTGCCGCAGAAAAAGGTATCGAGCTCGACGGCTCTGTGGACGGCTGGTCAAATGAAAAGATGGAGCAGTTCATCGCAGATAACAAGATCGCATGTCCGAGCTGCGGAAAGCACAATTTTACCGAGATCCGTCAGTTCAATCTTATGTTTAAAACATTCCAGGGTGTAACCGAGGATGCAAAGAACGTTGTTTACCTGCGTCCGGAGACCGCTCAGGGTATTTTTGTAAACTTTAAAAATGTTCAGCGTACCTCACGTAAAAAGATCCCGTTCGGAATCGGTCAGATCGGAAAATCGTTCAGAAACGAGATAACACCGGGTAACTTTACGTTCCGTACCAGAGAGTTTGAACAGATGGAGCTTGAGTTCTTCTGTGAGCCGGGAACCGATCTCGAGTGGTTCGAATACTGGAGAAGCTTCTGTATCGATTGGCTCAAGGGACTTGGAATGAAGGACGATGAGATGCGTCTTCGCGATCATGACAAGGAAGAGCTTTCCTTCTACTCAAAAGCTACGACCGATATCGAGTTTTTGTTCCCGTTCGGATGGGGCGAGCTTTGGGGTATCGCCGATCGTACGGATTATGATCTTACACAGCATCAGAACACATCCGGCGAGCCGATGGATTACTTTGATGATGAAAAGAAAGAAAAATACATCCCATACGTTATCGAGCCTTCGCTCGGTGCTGATCGTGTGACGCTCGCATTCCTTTGCGGAGCGTATGATGAGGAGGAGCTTGAGGGTGGAGATATGAGGACCGTTATGCACTTCCATCCCGCACTCGCTCCGGTCAAGGTAGGAGTTTTGCCTCTTTCCAAAAAATTGGCAGGACCCGCTGAGAAGATTTTTGAGGAGCTTTCGAAGGAGTGGTACTGCGAGTACGATGATCGCGGCAATATCGGTAAACGTTATCGCCGTCAGGATGAGATCGGAACTCCGTACTGCGTGACATATGATTTTGACTCTGAGGATGACCATATGGTTACCGTAAGAGAGAGAGATTCCATGGAGCAGGAGCGCATCGCTATCGACGATCTGGTGGAGTACTTCAGAGCGAAGCTGGCTTATTGATTAAAAAAATAGTCCGGGGAGGGAGACGCCGCTCCCTCCCCGGCTGTGGAAATATGTATAATAAAGGCGAGGGATTATGACCAATAGGAGAGATAGCCTCAGGAGGGTTCGTCAGCTGAATCGTGCCACCAGAGGCCGTGCTTTTACAAATAATTACATACTTTCCGGTGAAAGGCGGGGATCATCCCCGCTTCTTAAGGTTATACTGATAGTCCTGGCGCTCGCAGTAGTGGGTGTCGGGGTATTTTTATG
>ONKC01000127.1 GCA_900318295.1 uncultured Eubacteriales bacterium | reverse complement strand
CTTTTTTACTATCCGTTGACAAATCGGCTCATTTTTGCTAAAATATATCTACTTATGTTCACAGGGAGGAATTACTGATGTACAAGAAAGTCACGACGGATATGAACTTCGTCGAGAGAGAGAAAGAAGTCGAGGATTTTTGGCGTGATAATGACATCTTCAAAAAGAGCATCGAGCTTCGTGAGGGTGCGCCGTCATATATGTTCTACGACGGACCGCCGACAGCCAACGGTAAACCGCATATCGGACATGTCCTTACGCGCGTTATCAAGGATATGATCCCGAGATACCGCACGATGAAGGGCTATAAGGTGCCGAGAAAGGCAGGCTGGGATACCCACGGACTACCGGTGGAGCTGGAAGTAGAGAAGCTTCTCGGACTCGACGGCAAAGAGCAGATCGAAGAATACGGTCTGGATCCTTTCATCAATAAATGTAAAGAATCAGTTTGGAAATATAAAGGCATGTGGGAGGAGTTCTCCGATGTAGTCGGCTTTTGGGCCGATATGGAGAACCCGTATGTCACCTATCATGACGACTTTATCGAGTCGGAGTGGTGGGCACTCAAAGAGATCTGGGACAAGGGACTCCTTTACAAGGGCTTTAAGATCGTACCTTATTGCCCGCGTTGCGGAACCCCGCTGTCTTCACACGAGGTAGCTCAGGGTTATAAAAATGTCAAGGAGCGCTCGGCTATCGTTCGCTTCAAGGTAGTAGGTGAGGACGCGTACTTCCTCGCTTGGACGACGACACCCTGGACACTGCCTTCAAACGTTGCGCTCTGCGTAAATCCCGATGAGACATATGTAAAGGTAAAGGCCATCGACGGCTATACCTACTATATGGCGCAGGCACTTCTTGATACCGTTCTTTCAACACTTACCGAAAAGTTTGAAGCAAATGCCGACGGAAGTACATACGAGATCCTCGAGAGCTACAAGGGAACAGACCTTGAGAGGAAAGAGTATGAGCCGTTGTTTGATTTTGTAAAGCCTACCTGCGAAAAGCAGCATAAAAAGGGACACTACATCACCTGTGACAGTTATGTAACCATGACAGACGGTACCGGTATCGTACATATCGCTCCGGCATTCGGTGAGGACGATGCGAAGGTCGGAAGAAACTACGATCTTCCGTTCGTACAGTTTGTCGATGACAAGGGTAACCTTACGGAGGAGACTCCTTATGCGGGAACCTTTGTAAAGGAAGCAGATCCGATGGTATTAAAGGATCTCGACATCGCGGGACTCCTTTTCTCGGCACCGAAGTTCGAGCATGATTACCCGTTCTGCTGGCGCTGTGACACTCCGCTTATCTACTACGCGAGAGAGTCATGGTACATCGAGATGACTAAAGTCAAGGATGACCTTATTAAAAATAACAAGACTATCAACTGGATCCCCGAGTCCATCGGTACCGGACGTTTCGGTGACTGGCTCGAGAACATCCAGGACTGGGCAGTATCGCGTAACCGTTACTGGGGTACTCCGTTAAATATCTGGGAGTGCGAGGAGTGCGGCGAGCAGATATCGATCGGAAGCAGAGCAGAGCTTGCCGAAAAGTCAGGTGATCCGAAGGCGGCAGAGGTTGAGCTTCACCGTCCGTATATCGATGAGATAACCTGCACCTGTCCTAAGTGCGGCAAGACGATGAGAAGAGTTCCGGAGGTTATCGACTGCTGGTTCGACTCCGGTGCGATGCCTTTTGCACAGCATCATTATCCTTTTGAAAACAAAGAACTTTTCGAGCAGCAGTTCCCGGCTCAGTTTATCTCAGAGGCTGTGGACCAGACCAGAGGGTGGTTCTACTCACTCCTTGCCGAGTCTACACTGCTCTTTAACAAAGCACCGTACGAAAACGTCATCGTTCTCGGTCATGTTCAGGATAAGGACGGCCAGAAGATGAGTAAATCCAAAGGAAATGCGGTGGATCCGATGGAGGCGCTGAAGAAGTTCGGAGCCGATGCGATCCGCTGGTATTTCTATATCAATTCAGCACCGTGGCTTCCGAATCGTTTCCACGAGAAGGCCGTTATCGAGGGCCAGAGGAAGTTCATGGGTACACTGTGGAACACCTATGCATTTTTCGTACTCTACGCAAATATAGACGACTTCGATGCTACGAAGTATGAGCTGGATTATGACAGCCTTGCCGTGATCGATAAGTGGCTGCTTTCGAGACTGAACTCGACAGTAAAGGAAGTAGATGACAACCTCGAAAACTACCGCATCCCGGAGACGGCAAAAGCACTTCAGCTCTTTGTGGATCAGATGAGTAACTGGTACGTCAGACGATGCCGTGACCGCTTCTGGGCTAAGGGCATGGAGCAGGACAAGATAAATGCTTACATGACACTTTATACTGCACTGGTGACCATCGCTAAGGCAGCGGCGCCGATGATCCCGTTCATGGCAGAGAGCATCTATCAGAATCTGGTACGCGGTCTTGATGGTAGCGCACCTGAGTCTGTCCATCTTTGCGATTTCCCGAAGGTGAATGAAGACCATATCGATGCTAAGCTTGAGGAAAAGATGGATGAGCTTTTGCAGATAGTTGTGCTCGGACGTGCTGCGAGAAATACTGCAAATATCAAAAACCGTCAGCCTGTAGGAAAGATTTATATCAAGGCTGCCGGCGAGCTTGATTCTTTCTATACGGATATCATTGCCGATGAGTTGAACGTAAAAGAGGTCGTGTTCACGGACGATGTGGCTGACTTCACGGATTACACTATCAAGCCGAACTTCAAAACTCTCGGTAAACGCTTCGGAGGAAAGATCAATCAGGTCAAGGATCTTTTGCTTGAGCTCGACGGCAACGAAGCGATGGCTATGCTGAACGAAAGAAACGAAGTGAAGATCACCCTCGACGGACTCGATGAGTTTATCTCAAGAGACGACCTTGTGATCGAAAGTAAGCAGATGGACAGCTTTGTATCTGAGACCGACAGAGGCATCACGGTCGTTATCGATACAAACCTTACTCCGGAGCTTATCGAGGAGGGCTTTGTCAGAGAGATCATCTCCAAAGTCCAGACGATGCGTAAGGAAGCTGATTACGAGGTGATGGATCACATTCGTATCTATGTAGATAAAAATGACAAGATTCGGGATATTTTTACTGCCAATGAGGAGTCGATCAAGCATGATACCCTCGCCGACGAGATCGTTTACGGTCAGACGGGAGGCACATCGAAGGATTGGAAGATCAACGGTGAGGCAGTGACACTCGGAACTGAGAAGTTATAAGAAAGGAGATAGGAGATGTCAGCAAAAAAAGTAATGACCGATTCGGAAAGAAAAAAGGACCTGAAAAACAAGATTGAGGACTACATGAAGCTTCTCTTCCGTAAAACCGTGGATGAAGCTACTCCTCAGCAGATGTTCCAGGCAGTGGCCTTTGCGGTTAAGGATGATGTGGTCGATGACTGGATGGCTACACATAAAAAGTATGATAAGGACGATGTGAAGACGGTTTACTATCTGTCGATGGAGTTTTTGATGGGTAGAGCGCTCGGAAACATCATCATCAATCTTAAACAGGATAAGGTAGTACGTGAGGTGCTCGATGACCTCGGATTTGATCTCGATGTGCTTGAGGATCAGGAGCCTGATGCGGCTCTCGGAAACGGTGGTCTCGGAAGACTTGCGGCATGCTTCCTTGATTCGCTTTCCACGCTCGGATATCCTGCATATGGATGCGGTATCCGCTATAAATACGGAATGTTTAAGCAGGTTATCAAGGACGGATTTCAGGTTGAGAAGCCGGATGACTGGTTGAAGGATCGTAACCCGTTTGAGATCAGACGTCCGGAGTACGCTGTAGAGGTGCACTTCGGCGGATATGTGGCTGTTCGCAAGGATGAGGCTACAGGTCGTGACAAGTTTGTCCAGGAGGGATGCCAGTCGGTACTCGCCGTACCGTATGACCTTCCTGTGGTAGGCTACGGAAACCATGTTGTAAACACTCTTCGTATCTGGGATGCGGAGGCTATCGATACATTTAACCTTGATCACTTTGACAAGGGAGATTATCAGCAGGCTGTCGAGCAGCAGAACCTCGCACGTACCATCTGTGAGGTCCTCTATCCGAACGACAACCACTATGCAGGTAAAGAGCTTCGCTTGAAGCAGCAGTATTTCTTCGTATCTGCCAGCGTTCAGCG
>ONKC01000011.1 GCA_900318295.1 uncultured Eubacteriales bacterium | reverse complement strand
GTCACCGGTGACGATAACCACCGGAGTATTTTTAATTCTGAAAAACTCTATCAGTTCACTCTCGGCCTGCGAATCACCTTCGTTTGCCCTTACGACAACAGCGATATCACACACCGCTGCCTCGCGCATAGTACGCTCCATACGGGCTGAGCCAAGAGATGTCTCATCCTCGAGTCCCGGAGTATCTATAAGGATACAAGGTCCTATCGGCAATATCTCTATCGCCTTGTGCACGGGATCTGTAGTGGTCCCGGGCTCACTTGACACTATCGAAACATCCTGAGATGAAAGTGCATTTACAAGAGTTGACTTTCCGGAATTAGTCTTTCCGAAAAAACCGATATGAACACGCATACCCGACGGCGTCTCACCAATTCCGGGATTACGCATAGCATCTCCCCCCTGTCGTATAGGGATTACGCACTAAGCTTTCCCTTTGCAGCCTCTACAAGCTGAGCAAATCCGTCCGGATCAGATACTGCCATCTCAGCGAGCATCTTGCGGTTTACATTGATATTTGCAAGCTTAAGTCCATACATGAACTTTGAGTATGAAAGACCGTTGATACGAGCTGCTGCATTGATACGAGCGATCCAGAGCTGACGGAACTGTCTTTTTCTCTGCTTACGTCCTGTATAGCTCTCCTCGAGCGCACGCATAACTGACTGCTTTGCAACACGGTACTGCTTACTTCTCGCTCCATAGTAACCCTTAGCGAGCTTCAATACTCTCTTATGCTTTTTCTTGGCATTCATGCCACCCTTAATTCTAGCCATTGTAAAAATCCTCCAATTCTATCTTCTTTCGTTAAATCCTGCAATTAGTCTCAGCGATACGGTAAGATCTTCTTCATTACCTTCTCGTTTGTCGAATCCATCATAGTAGACTGACGAAGACCTCTTTTACGCTTTGTAGATTTCTTGGTGAGAATGTGGCTGTGATTTGCCTTGTTTCTCTTCAGCTTCCCGCTGCCGGTCGTCTTGAAACGCTTCGCAGCTGCTCTTTTTGTTTTCATCTTCTGATTTGCCATGATACAATCTCCTTTACATTTTTATCTATGGTTATCACTTGCCACTGGGCGAGATAAACATAACCATACTTCTGCCTTCCATTTTCGGAGGCTTGTCCACTACACATACGTCTTCAAGCTTCTCGACGAACTGATCCATCATCTGCCTTCCGACATCCTTGTGTGCCATCTCACGACCTCTGAACCTGAGTGATACCTTGATCTTGTCACCTTTGGTCAAAAACTTTCTTGCCTGATTTGCTTTGGTATTCAGATCGTTGACATCGATATTCGGTGAAAGTCTGATCTCCTTCGTCTCTACCGTGCGCTGCTTTTTCTTGGCTTCCTTTGCCTTTCGCGACTGCTCATAACGATACTTTCCGTAGTCGATTATCTTGCACACAGGCGGCGTCGCTGTAGGCGCGATCTTTACCAGATCGAGTCCCGAGTCCTTGGCCTTAAAATACGCTTCCTTTGCTGACATGATCCCCAACTGCTCACCGTCCGGTCCGATTACGCGGACTTCCTTGTCGCGGATCTGTTCATTGATCATTAAATCGCTGATGGTCTCACCCTCCTTAAAATAAAAGTGGATAGCTACAAACAAGAGCTATCCATCACATAAAGCCGGCATAAAAATACGCCGATCCTGTAAACTATGTTGACCTCAGCCGTGTGACAGGATACCCTGTACGACCGGGTGAGAGCGGATAACTCTGCTTTGATACGAGGACTATCCTAACACATATCGGATGTCCTGTCAAGCAAAAATCTGTAAAAAAGCACAGAATTTTGCATTTTTTCATAAAAATATACAGACTCTAGAACCTGAAATCTCTCTTTCCGTTGTTCATGATCTCTTCGATGTGGAGCTTCGCTACACCGCGAACCTGGACATTCGGTATGTTTTCAAGCTCGCTCCTTATCAATGCCATACCCTTCTCCTTCACGGATGGGGATGCATAATCCATCATATATTCGGTAAGCGTCATCAATGCGTTCGGATGACAGCAGTTCGAGATCTGTCCCGACTTACACAGACTCATGAATCTGTCTCCCGTCCTGCCCTCACGGTAGCAGGCTGTACAAAATGACGGTATGTAGCCCAGATCTATAAGCCAATCTATCACCTCGTCAAGAGATCTCTGATCGGATACGTCAAACTGCTCCGTATCATGCGGTCTTTCGTCCTCGGTGTAGCCTCCGACCGAAGTTCTCGAGCCACCGCTTATCTGCGAGATACCCATAGCCAGGGCTTTTTTCCTGACATCCTCACTCTCTCTGGTGGAGATGATCATGCCGGTATACGGAACTGCTATACGTATGCATGCGATGATCTTTGTAAATATCTCGTCATCTATACCACCCTCAAAAGCTGAGGGATCTATGTCATCTGCTTTCTTTACTCTGGGAACGCTGATGGTATGCGGGCCCACTCCGTGCACCGCCTCAAGATGCTCTGCATGCATCAGAAGTCCGACAAACTCATACTTATACTTTTCAAGTCCGAAGAGCACACCCAGTCCCACATCATCGATGCCGCCTTGCATCGCGCGGTCCATGGCTTCCGTATGATACTCATAATTACTCTTGGGGCCGGTCGGATGAAGCTCCTCATAGCCTTTTCTGTCGTATGTCTCCTGAAACAGGATGTATGTTCCGATCTCGGCATCATGGAGCATTTTGTACTCCTCTACCGAGGTCGCTGCTATATTTACGTTGATACGGCGTATCGCACCATTTTTATGCTTGATGTCATATATGGTTTTTATACTCTCGAGGATGTACTCGATAGGGTTATTTATCGGGTCCTCTCCCGCCTCGATAGCAAGCCTTTTGTGGCCCATATCCTGAAGCGCGATAACCTCCGCACGTATCTCGTCCTGGGTGAGCTTTTTACGCGGAATGGTTTTGTTCTTCAGATGGTAAGGGCAGTACAGGCATCCGTTCACGCAGTAATTTGACAGATATAACGGTGCAAAGAGCACTATCCTGTTGCCGTAAAACTCCTGCTTTATCTCCTCGGCAAGCTCTATCATCTGACGGATCTTTTCAGGGTCGTCACACTCCAAAAGGACCGCCGCCTCACGATGCGTCAGTCCTTTGCATGATAGAACTCCGCCGCTTCTGACCGGCTTTGCCTTATTCAAGATCTCATCGATCAGTGCGAAGTTATTTTTATTCTTTTTTGCATACTCGAGTGTATCCATGATCTCTTCATGATTGATAAAATCATCAGCATGAAGAGACTTCGGATCATACGTTGACATATCTGCTGCCTCCGATAGTTACTTATTGGTTTCTGTCTGCAAGCTCCTGTAATTCTGACTGTACCAACTCGACAACCTCTTCCACAACCTCAGTGGAAGCGGATATCCGCTCTGTTGCCGCAGCAAGATTTACTATACGGGAGTTCACGCTATCTACGACTCTTAAAAGTTCTCTTGTTTCTTCAACAATTCCTGTCATCGCTGTCTGAATGTTTTCGTTTGCTATACCGCTTTCATTGGCGGTCTCCTTCGAATCGGCAGCCAAACCACCGATCTCCCCGGCAACCACCGCGAAGCCCTTTCCTGCCTCTCCTGCTCTGGCAGCCTCGATAGAAGCATTCAGTGCCAAAAGATTGGTCTTGTTCGCAATATCAACAACCTTTGTATTGTTTTCTGTAAGCTCTTCTAAATACTCCGTGATCTTGGTCATGGATTTTTCGAGACTTGTACAAAACTCGGTAACATCAACCATTTCATCGGATATGGCTGAGCTGTCCTTTGCGTTACTGTTGTTACCCTCGGCCATGCTCTCCATCGTATCACGAAGACGGGCGAACTTCTCGTTGATAGCCTCAACCGTATTCAGGATACTGTCACGCTGTGTCGCGATCCTCTTCGTCTCGCGAACTACCATATCCTGAGCCTCTTCCTTCTCGATCTCAACCATATCCTTCAGATAGTGAACACAGTTGTATTCGTGGTTGAAGCCGTTGAATATAGCTATCGCCATCTGCTCACAGCTCTCGTAACCACAGCATGAGCAGTTGATATTTCTCGAATCATAATCGTTTTTGTTCATGCGTGCAAACACTTCGATTATCTGTTTATCACTCGGCTTGCGGTACTCACATTCCTTATGACGATCAGTGTATTTTCTGAGATAATCATTGAGGTTCAGGTTTGCAAACTGCTTATTCAGAGCCTCAAGTCGCTTGGCCGGAGTAAGGTTTCTCGACCATGCGCTCCTTCCGCCGTCTTTCTTTGATTCCTTTTGTATCTTAAGTATGTTATAGAAGGGATCATCACCGTCAGTTATGAACGGATCTGTTCCTGTTCCGCAGATACATCCGTTCTCACAGTTCAGAGCATCGATAAACAGATACGGTGTCGCTCCGCTCTTGATCCTCTCTTTATTCTTCTCGAGATAATGATACATTCTCTTTTCACCCTCTACCTGGCGGATAAACACATCTGTTCCGAGAAGCCAGAACACATTCTCCTTAAGGCCGCCCGGCATAGGATATATGGAACCGAGACCGTACTCGATCTCATCCTTTGCTGACGGTCCTGAAATACCATGCTCCTTTACGTACTTCATAAGGTGGTTGAAGGTAACGTTATAGTTTACATATCCGTGGTTATTCGGATCATCTATCTCCATTTTCTTTGCGATACACGGGCTGATGAAAGCAAGCTTTTCTTTGACTCCCATCTCCTTACGCGCATAGATAGCCGCACACATCATAGGTGACTGTACCGGGAAAAGCTTCGGAAGAAGCTCCGGAATATATCTCTCGATATAACCTACGACTGCAGGACACGGCTGAGAGATACCTCCGAGGAAATTATTCTGCTGGATATATTTGATATATGCCCACGTCGTGATATCAGCACCAAATGAGACGCTGATCATACGGTTGACTCCGAGCTGCTTGAGTCCGCCTAATACTTTTTCGTATTCATTTGGATAATCTGCCAAAAATGCAGGAGCGATCAGTATGGAGATCTTCTCACCCTTCTTAAGATCTGCAAAAAATCTCTCGGTATCATCATTATACGAACGTGCTTCGTGCTCACAAGCATCAAAACAAGCTCCGCATGCTACGCATTTTTTACCATCGACTTCAATTCTCGTGTTTCCGTTTTCATCAGGCTCTGTCGAGATACAAGCTCCCATAGCACTACAAACGCTTATGCACTTGTTGCACCCTACACAGTGCTCATTGGTGTAAACCAGTGATGCCGCCTCCATACACAATACCTCCTTACAAAAAACAAAAGAGCAGGAATACACTCTGCCATATCTTTTTTTCCCTCACTATACACTATTATACCACTTCAGAGTCAGAATTCAAGTACAAGTTAAAATTGGGGCTTTCGCGTTCGGATAACGTCGAAAGCCCCAGACTGGGGAAGAAACAAGCTAGGTTTGCTCTTCCCTGATTTCTCTTTGATTTAGGTCAACCCTTGACAGCTCCAGCCATCATACCCTTAACCAGCTTATCCTGCATGATGATAAAGAGTATGATCATCGGCAACACTGACAGAGTCAGACACGCCATGATCATCGCAGTGTTCGATGCGTACTGTCCCTGATAGTTCCAAAGCGCCAGAGGAAGCGTACGGTTCTCGTTTGACTGCGTGAGCGTAAATGCAAAAATGAACTCGTTCCAGATATTGACACCGTTGTATATCGCGAGTGTCGAAAGTCCCGGAACTGACAGTGGAAGGATTACCTTGAAAAATCTCTTATACTTGCTGCAACCGTCTATGTCGGCTGCCTCTTCAAGATCTCTCGGAATACCCTCCATAAAGCCTACCAGGATGAACACGGATATCGGAAGCGCAAACGCTACATTTACCGGTATCAGTGCCCAGATCGTATCATAGAGCCCCATTCCGATAGTCAACTGGAAGATAGGGATCATCGTAACATGGATCGGCACACTCATCAGTGCCACGATCAGCATGTAGATAGGCTTTCTCATCTTGAACCGAAATCTCGAAAGCGGATACGCCGCACACGCTGATATAAACAGAAGTATGATCAGCGACAGCGCAAGTACGATAACCGAGTTTCTGAAGTAAATCCAGAAGTTAGGATCGGTTATGACATCGAGATAGTTCTTCGTAAATATCTTTTCGGGGAGATGAAACGCCCCATACATGATGGTCTCAAGCTTCTGTTTGAAGCCGGTGAGAACCATGAACAAAAACGGGATCAGTGCGACGAACAGCCAGATTATCGCAAGTATCATAACAAAGATCCACGATGTGACTTTCTTTCTTTTGGCTACGGCATAGACTTTGTTCAGATCCTTCTGATCGTAGTCATCACATCTGTTGATAACCTTACCGTCTTCAACTATCTTTTCATCGTCGTCAAGTTCTGTGTCCTGCTTGATATTTTTATCATTCGTCATAGTATGTCGTCATCCCCCTTTCTGTTCAAAAGCTTCATGACCACAGCCGCAAACACGGTGATAAGGATAAACATACCACCCGCGATCGCGGAGCCGTAACCCATGTTGAAGGTGATGAACGAATTTTTATACATATACGTCGCCATAAGCTCCGTGGACGTTCCGGGTCCTCCTCCCGTCATAACATAGATGAGGTCGAAGTACTTCAAAGACCCTATCAATGAAAGTATGATGGCACTCTTGATCGTAGGAACCAAAAGAGGCAACGCTATACGGCGAATATACTGAGCATGTGTTGCTCCATCCACTATCGCCGCTTCATATACATCTGTAGAGATACTGGAGTAACCCGCCATGTAGTAGACCATATAGAACGGGATAAACTGCCAGCAGATAACCGCTATAACGGCAAAAAGTGCCGTGCTCTGATTACCGAGAAGGTCCACCTTTCCACCGCCGAAAAGCTCAGCAATAGAGGATACAAGACCTCCGTTTGTAGCCAACGCATATCGGAAAAGATAACCGACCGCAACCGAGCTCATAAGCATCGGCAAAAACCATACGGCTTTGAAGAAATTGAATTTCTTTCCGCCTGCATCGAGGAATGTAGCAAGAAGAATACCTATAGGCATCTGGATCACCAAAGAAAGCACCATGATGATAAGGTTGTTCTTGAACGCTCCCCAAAACTTGGAATCACCTATCAGCGCTATCCAGTTTTCAAGGCCGATAAAGCTTTTCTCGGCTGAGATTCCGTTCCACTGGAATAGGCTGTTTATAAAGGTTGCAATAATCGGATACAATAGATATGCTGTCAGAAAAATGAGAGCCGGCAAAAGGAATACCGTCTCACATATGATGAGTGAGCGGCGTCTTTTTTTCAAGACATTTGATATTCCCATAAGTGGTCACTCCTTTTTTCATAACAATCTGTAAAAAACGGCGCGCACCCGGGATGTATAATATACTCCGGGACACGCGCCCTTCATTTTTAAAATGGTTTATTATTTCTGCTCACTGAGCCACTTGTCCATAGCATCCTGCTGAGCCTTGGCAACATCCTCTGACTCAGCTGACTGGTCAAAGAGTTTCTGTGTCTCTGACTTGTGAACATCTGCAACTGCAGGCGGCAGATACTGATCCCACCACAGCTGTACGCTTGAAGCTGTGTTCAGGAAGGAAAGGATATCCTGCCATGCCGGCTCCTCGCTTGTAGCTGCCTTGAGCGGCGGAAGGTTACCTTTTTCGATATCCATCTTCATCCACTCATCTGATGAGAACTGAGCAACCATCTTGAATGCTTCCTCGAGTTTCTCGCCCTCGCAGTTAAATGATACGAATGTATCACCAAGTGTTCCAACGACTGCCGTCTGGTCAGCGCTTGATCCGTCAAGTGACGGGAACGGGAATGCTCCGAGATTCTCATAGAACTCCGGATTCTCTTCCTTGATGGATGATACCTGCCATGCACCGTGAAGCATCATACCTGCTCCCTGATACAGAAGCGCACGGTCATCTCCGTTATCCGGTGAAAGTGAGTTTACACCATCCGGGAAGTAACCCTTCTTAGCCCACTCACGGATCTTGTCACCTGCGAACTTGGTTGAATCGTTTACGAGAGATCCTGTTCCGTCATACGCCTTGGAAATGATCTCCGGTCCGCCGTGACGTGCAACGAGGTACATGTAGTACATGGAACCTGTCCACTGTGGCTGGTTTGCAAGAGCAAACGGTGTGATACCATCCTTAACCATCTTGTCACAGAGCTTCTCGAGATCAGCAACTGTCTTCGGAACTTCATAGCCCTTCTCTTTCCACATCTTCTTGTCATAGAAGAAGCACGAGATAGAGTTTGACTTAACCGGAATAGCATAGATCTTGCCATCGATAGTTGCCTGGGCAAGTGATGCCTCGAGATATTTGTCACGAAGTCCGTACTTGTCAACAAGCTCTGTAAGATCTTTAGCGTATCCACTCTTTACATACTCTACAAGTCCACCACCTGTCCAGTTGGTGTATACATCCGGGCACTCACCTGCACCCATTGCTACTGCAAGCTTCTCTTTGTACTGATCGTTTACGGTTGGAACCATCTCAACTTTGTAACCTGAGCTTGCGCCGTCTCCTTCGTTGTACTTATCTACTGCCCAAGTAAGAAGAGTCTTGTCCGGCTCGTCAGTACCCCAGTTCCAAAATGAAATTGTGCCACCACCTGATGAGCTGTCATCCGCAGCCGGCTCCTCTTTAGTATCATCAGCTGCCGGTGCCGGCTGATCTGCATCTTTCGGTGCTGCCTCAGGCTGTTTGCCACATCCGGTAAATGCCATGGTCGCAACCAATGTAAGGGCGATCAGCTTTCCAACAAACTTCTTTTTCATAGTTGATTCCTCCTTAATGTTTGCACGAGTCCCGGTGCCACGCTCCCGGCCACCGAACTCACATTTACTGATTCTTAAAAATCCCCAGTCTATGTGACGGCAGTCTGTACACAACTACCATCGTATGAGCCTATGATAGTAAAAAAATGCCTTGACTTATATCAAAAATCTGTTAGAATTATAAAAAAACTTTGATAAATTCAAAAAAATGACTTTCGATTTCAAACCGGTCCGTATAAGCGCGACAGATAGGAGAAGTATCATGAATCATTCTTTTGTTTTATACCGTGTTGCAACGCATCTTTTCAGCTCTGCAAGGATGTACGACCACGACCACACCCTTTTGGACATGTGCAGACGTGACGATGATATCGATGACAATCATATAGTCTCTGCTCTGATCGAACATGATTTTATCAGAAAATCCGATGATCAAAAACCGCTGATCTTTTCCGTCAATGACCAACTTGTCTACTCGTGGGTGTACTCGGGCGAAAACTATTTTTTGCTCGGACCGACAAGATTCGAAGCGGTCTCAAAGGATTCAGCAGAATCTTCCATCCTGCTTAAGCATAATCTGTCCTTTCCCGATATGGATGTCTCGGGACTGATCGAAGTCATACCCGCATGCACTCTGCAAATACTATCAGAGGACACTACTATTATATACAATATGGAAAGAAACAACAAGCATGATTTTTTAGATGCACAAAGTCTGATAAAAGAAATGTGCCTTCCTCCGGACGAGATCGAGGATACACTCGAGACACTGTATCAAACGATGTTCGATCAGGTAGAAAACAGCTTTGCCCACAACCCCTATAATCACGAAAAACTCGAGGTGTCTTATATTAAGAATGGAGATGTCGAGTCCTTGAGAAGACTTCTCCAGGAGCGTTTCCCGGGACGATACGGAAGGCTTTCCGACGACCCGATAAAGCAGGAGATCTATCTGGCGATAGTTGCCGTGACTTTAGCCATACGCGCTGCGATCGACGGCGGAGTGCACCCCGAGACAGCTTTTTATCTCAGTGATGTTTCCATACATAAGATAGGGACGTGCCGCGATGCAAACGAGATAATCCGACTGACCGTCGAGACCGAACTCCAATGTGCTGCAATGGTACGTGAGATAAAGGACTCTATGGACGAGGATATCACACCGGAGGAGAATCCTCATATCTCGAGATGCAAGGATTATATTTTTGCGCATATGCACGGAAAGATAACCGTAAAAGAATTGGCGAACGCCGTAGGACTTGAAACAAATTATCTGTCCACTCTTTTTAAACGCTGTGAAAAAAAGACACTGAAACAGTATATAACAGAAGAAAAGGTCAAGCTGATAAAAAATCTGCTGACCTATTCTTCTTACTCTTACATTGAGATCGCGACGTATCTGGGATTCTCATCGCAGAGTCATATGGGGATGGAATTCAAGCGGATCACCGGGATGACGCCCGGTGAATACCGCGCTAAGTTCATTCGTGAAGACTTCATGAATGATTCAATGTTTGTCAACGAGGAATAAATAATTCCTTACCCGCTTCATCCTTTGATGCAAAAGGACCCGGTATCGGAGCCATCTCTCTATGCTCTCCGAAGTAATCCTCATCAAATATTATCTCGCTTCCGTCAGCACTTTCAAACCTCTGCTCAGACTCAAAAGCGCAGCCTAAAACAGCAGAAGATATCGTCTTTACTTTTGTATCCGGAAGCACATCAAAGAGATTTGTTTTAAGCTTCGGTTTATCCTCGGCATCCTTAAGCTCTATGGTAATCTTGTTCTGCGTATCGATATACGCATCTGTCTCGGTAGAGTTTGCTTTTGCTCCGTTATAATACAGATTTCCCGCTCCGTCTACCGGAAGAACATCATAGAACTTATCTCTGTTTTTCTCAACCTCCGGATCCCAAGGACCGAAGTTTGCGAAGTATTTTTCTGCTGTCGGATAACCCTCATATATTCCTGTTCCGGCTTCGAAATTATACTCATTTACCATATCATATTTTTCAGCGTATGCGATATAATCATCGCGCTTTTCAGGCTGTACAAATATGTTATTGTATATGCGCATATCTCCGTGAAGAATTGTCATAAAGCCCGCAACCTCAGTACGATGCGGCATATGATACGGAGTGTATCTCGGTGTCGGAAGCTCTACTCCGCCGTTCATAACACCATAGCCTACCCACGTAAATGATCCCGCGATAAGGTTGTGTACCAAAGCCACACCCTGTGTTGAAATGCGGCATGCACACGGCGAAAGTAAAAGGTTGTTATCCACGAGTGTCGGCCCGTGTGACACCTCGATAAAAATGTCCTCCCCGAGTCCTAAAAGTTCGGTTATGTCGATGCCCTTCGGCGGGGTGTTGTCATGGAAGAGATTCTGGGTAACTCTAGTTCCCTGAGCCTGCCAGTCTAACCACAAACCTCTCGTGCAGTGATGAATGTGGTTTCTGCGATACACAACGTCTATCGCCGCGTGCATCTTGATACCGCCGATCTCGGCACCTGCCAGATCCTGCTTGTTATTTATATGGTGGATATGGTTGTCCTCGATAAGCGAGAACACACCACCCAGATGTCCTACGATACCGGTCTGTCCGCAGTGATGGATGTGACAACGACGGATGATATGTGAACCGATGGTCTCTTTTGTCCATCCCTCATCCTGTGCCTGCATTATATTGTCACGCTCTGTCTGCGTTCCGTCCTTGGTATACTTAGTTGTCCATTTGTTATCGTTATTCGGCTGAAGATACTTGCCCAACGTGATACCTGAGCAACGCGAATGTGAAATCTCACAATCCTCGATGATCCAGCCCTTTGACCAGTGCGGTCCGATCATTCCGTCCTGATAAGCGGTCGGCGGAGCCCACTGTGTAGCTGCTTTTGTCACCTTAAATCCGGAAAATGTGATATAACCCACACCTTCCTTTGAAGGGTAAAAACAGTTTCTCCTTACATTGATCTCAACACATTCTTTATTTGGATCTATTCCACCGAAATTAGCATAAATAAGTGTGGAATCTCCATCCTGTTTTGTGTACCATTTACGTATGGTGATCTCATCAGGTTCCCAGCTCATGGTAAATGGTTTGGGATCAAGAACCTCTTCAAGGCTCATAACTTCATACATTGCCACATCATTTAGATAAACCTCTCCGGTATGTACCGGATCAGTCGCAAAATACCAATCTCCTGCCACGGGGACCGTATATGGATTGTAATCACCAAACAATCCGTTTCCTATACGGAGTAACCATGTGTCCCCTTCGTACGGCTCCCAACCGGTAGCTCTCTCGGCTCCGGTGATGATCGCTTCCAGGGGTTTTTCGGATCTGTATACTATCCTGGCATCAGGCGTACCGGCATTTTCAGGGTCTACATACTCGTGATAAGTACCGGCTCCTACGATCACCTCGTCTCCGGGCATAGCTAACTTAGCTGCCTCGCGGATGGTCTTAAAGGGATACTTTTCAGACCCGTCACCGCTACGATAGACAGAGGCGGATACATAATATTTCATGCAATCGTCCTCCTATTGGATTTGACATGTACTATTCTTTTTCCTCTTCCTGCTCGAGCTCCGTAAAAACGGGGTGATATATCTTTGCACCTATGATGCCCGGAACACTTATTCCGAAAAGCACCACGAGTGGCAATGTCAAAATCGAGCGGACAGCTATGACTGGGAGAATGCATACCGCTGCCATGACGAACGTGCGGGGAAATCTCGCAGTCGCCAATAAAAATGACATCTTCATCACCACGCCGAAGTTCCCTTTAAACCTGGCCTGTAAAGGGAATACCCACTGAAAAACAAACAGTGCGAACAGTCCCGCCACACCTGCGGGGATCATAATATAACTGGGGATTAATCCGGGTGCGGAAAAGATGATGATCACATCTGCCACACACCCTGAAAAAATAAACAGAAACGGCACCCAAAGAAGAGTCGCCTGCTTCATGTTTTTTCGAAATGAAGAAAAATACCTTCGCGTTACATAACCGTCTTCCTTGCGAATTATCATCTGCAGCACATCATGCATGGATGTGAGCGCCGCACCGATAGTGATTATCGGAAGACAGCACAACAAGGTCAGTAGATTTATCAGAACCAGCTGCGCGATCATGGATGACACCCGTATGATCACATTGTTTTCACCTTGTAAACGCGGAATTGGCATATACTTCCTCCTTTATGAGGATAGTATATGCCAATTGGATTCATATAGATATCAAAAATCTTTTGCTTTTAGCAGAAATCTTTTTATTTAGTACAAATCTTTGACCGCAGGATAAAGCTTGGTAAACTTCTCATAAGCCTTATCATATCTTGCAACGATCTCCGGATCCGGATGGATCACATCGACAACCTTTACAAGCTTCTCAGCTGCCTCCTCGACGGAAGCGTATTCTCCGCAAGCTACCGCAGCAAGGATCGCTCCGCCGTAACCCGGGCCCTCCTCGCTCTCGATGATCTGGATATCGACATCAAGGACATTCGCACAGATCTGACGCCACAAAGGTGACTTGGCGCCACCACCCGTAAGCTTGGCTTCCTTAACAACGATGCCTGTCTTTCTCGCGATGGTAAGGCAATCTCTCATAGCAAACGCCACACCCTCGAGCACGGCCTGAGTCATATCAGCTCTGGTCGTATCCATCGACATACCAAAGAACATAGCTCTGGCATCAGGGTTGTTGTGTGGGGATCTCTCGCCCATCAGATAAGGCAGATAGTAAACATGGTTGTTGCCGAGCTTATCTTTTGATATAGGCTCCTGCTCTTTACCATAATCCTTCGTGCCAACTATATCATCCATCCACCATTTGTTGCATGATGCGGCTGAAAGGATACATCCCATAAGATGATATCCACCGTCTGCATGATCAAATGCATGAAGTGCGTTGTACGGATCTTTTTTAAACTCCTTATTTGTGATGAAGAGTGTTCCGGATGTACCAAGTGATACCGTACATCTTCCTTCACCTACAGTCGCTGTTCCGACAGCTCCCGCTGCATTGTCACCGGCTCCTGCCGCAACCTTACATGCAGTAGTAAGTCCAAGTGTCTTTGCCGCTTCCTCGGTAAGAGTTCCCGTGATCTCATAACTCTCAAAAAGCTTAGGCATCTGCTCTTCTTTGACATCACAGATATCGAGCATTTCCTTCGACCAGCACTTGTGCTCCACATCAAGAAGAAGCATTCCTGACGCATCCGAATAATCGCACGAATGAACTCCTGTCATCTTATATGCGATGTAGTCCTTCGGAAGCATTATCTTTTTGATCTTGGCAAAAAGCTCCGGCTCGTTTGCCTTCATCCAAAGAAGCTTCGGTGCAGTAAATCCGGCAAAAGCAATATTTGCCGTGTACTTTGACAGCTTATCCATACCGATCTCATTGTTCAGATAATCTGTCTCTTTGCCTGTACGTCCGTCGTTCCAAAGTATCGCCGGACGGATAACGTTATCGTTTTCATCGAGCACGACAAGTCCGTGCATCTGTCCGCCAAAGCTGATACCTGCTACCTCAGAAACATCGATATCCTTTACAAGAGCAGGGATACCGTCTGTCACTGCAGCCCACCAGTCCTCAGGCTTTTGCTCGCTCCAGCCCGGATGCGGAAAGTCGAGCGGATACTCACGTGATTCGATGTTTACGATCTTGCCGTCGGCTGCCATAAGTAACAGCTTCACGGCGGATGTTCCTAGGTCAACTCCTATGTAATACATCTTTAGCCTCCTGTTTTTATTATTTTATTTCCAGCTCGTCGGACAATCTGAATGTCCTCCTAGCTTGCGTTATCAACAATTGAAAAAAAAGCGAGCCTATAATTTAGACTCGCAAGTACATAGGAATATGTAAACAGGTTTCACTGTGAGGGATGTGTCGAAAACGTCGGTGCGTAGGCAGCGTCTTGTGCTGCCATGCACCGCTACGTTTTCGAAAAAAGCGCAAGCGTGCCCTCACAGAAACCGTTTACATATTCCGTTTGTCTTCAAGCTACTTATTTTTGAAATTACGCAAACGGATTCTCTGAAGCGTAGCGAACGCCCGCAGGCTGATTGTAACCAATCTCGCTGACATCAACACCGATGTACTTAAATACTTCGTAGAGAAGCTTTCCGTAGTGACCGAATGCAACAGCACCGTGATGCGGGAAGTTCTTCTCGATCAGCCAGTGGCGATAGAAGCGTCCCATCTCCTTGATAGCGAAAATACCGATACCACCGAATGACTGAGTCGGTACATCGAGAACCTCACCCTCTGCAACATATGCGCGAAGGATTCCGTCAGCTGTTGACTGGAGACGATAGAATGTGATATCACCCGGAGCGATATCTCCCTCAAGTGTTCCGTTTGTAACCTCCTCCGGAAGCGAACGAGCCATGATAAGCTGGTTCTTCATCTCGCACTTGCCAAGCTTCTGTGAGCATGTATTTCCGCAGTGGAAGCCCATGAATACATCTGTCTTGGTGTAGTCGAACTTGCCTTTGATATCAGCATCGTAGATATCATAAGGTACTGAGTTGTTGATATCGAGAAGTGTTACGATATCCTGGCTTACTACAGTACCGATGAACTCTGAAAGTGCACCGTAGATATCAACCTCGCATGATACCGGGATTCCGCGTCCGGTAAGACGGGAGTTTACATAGCAAGGCACGAAACCGAACTGTGTCTGGAATGCAGGCCAGCACTTGCCGGCGATACATACATACTTACGATATCCTTTGTGCTCCTCGATCCAGTCAAGAAGTGTAAGCTCATACTGAGCAAGCTTGGTAAGGATCTCCGGTTTTTTGTTGCCGGCGCCAAGCTCTGACTCCATATCCTTAACCACATCAGCGATACGTGAATCACCTTCATGTTTGTTGAATGACTCGAAGAGGTCAAGCTCTGAGTTCTCCTCGATCTCAATATTGAGATTGTAAAGCTGCTTGATCGGTGCGTTGCAGGCAAGGAAGTTCTGCGGACGCGGACCAAAGCTTATGATCTTTAAGTTGTTAAGAGCTGATACTGTACGAGCTACCGGCAAAAAGTCATGGATCATATCCGCAACCTCTTCCGGAGTTCCTACAGGATACTCAGGGATATATGCACCAATGTTACGAAGCTTTAAGTTGTAGCTTGCATTGAGCATACCGCAGTATGCATCTCCACGACCCTGGATGAGTCCGCCGTTGGCAGCACTCTCCTCTGCAGCAGCTACAAACATCTTCGGTCCGTCGAAATGCTTTGCAAGCAAAGTCTCCGAAATCTCCGGTCCGAAGTTTCCGAGATATACGACAAGCGCATCGCACTCATTTTTCTTCACGTCCTCAAGTGCTTTGACCATGTCGATCTCGCTCTCAAAAATCAGTACAGGACACTCATAGATGTCTGCGTCATCATATTTTTTACGATACTCCTCGCAAACCTTCTTGTGTCTGTCCACTGAAAGCTGTGGCGGAAAACAGTCACGGCTCACTGCCACAATACCAATCTTTGTCTTTGGCATGTTTGATAAATCCATACTTAAACCCTCCGTTCTAAAAAATGATAATGTGATTATAACTTAAAACATCCATCCTACGCAAGATGTTTTTTTACATTTTTCGTTAAAAAAACTACTAAAAATTTCAAGAAATCGGGATCAATTTTTGTGAGAATCGAAAAGATCCTCTTCAAGCTCCGATAACTCATCCTGATAATCACTCTGATGTGAGTGCTGGTTGGTCGACACCTTCTTGTGGAGATTTACCGCCGCCACACTCTTCGCCAAAGGCTGTACGGTTCCGACTCCGGCTATACATCCTCCCGGGCAGGCCATACCCTCGAGAAGATAACCGTCATACTGTCCGCGCTTTGCGAGCATCATCATCTTGCGGCACTCTTCGAGATTCTCCGCCACATGCATCGGGATATCTCCGACCTCAGGATGATTCTCCTTGATATAGTTTGCTACCGCCTGAGCAACTCCACCGCTGACCGCAAAGCCTCGACCGTCTGCCGAAGCTCCGTGCATGGCATCGAACTCCTCAAGCTTCTCGAAATCAACCTCCTTTGCTTCGAACATACCCATAACCTCTTCGTATGTCAAAACAAAATCGATATCACTTCGAATAGATCTTCTGGATGCCTCAAGCTTTTTAGCCGAGCATGGTCCGATAAATGCGACCTTACATCCGGGATGTCTTTTCTTGATAAGACGACCGGTAAGCACCATCGGTGTGAGCGCCATCGATATGCATTTCGCTTCATCGGGGAATACTCTTTTTGCCATCGCAGACCAGGCGGGGCAGCAGGATGTAGCCATGAACGGAAGCTCTGTGGGAACCTCCCTCAAAAACATCTCGCCCTCCTCGATGGTACAAAGGTCTGCTCCGATAGCAACCTCTATGGCATCCTCAAAGCCCAGTTCCTTGAAAGCAACCCTGATCTTTTCCGGTGTCAGCTTGTCACCAAACTGGCCGGCCACGGCAGGTGCCACGGCAGCGTAAACCGGAACGTCAGAACGGATAGCTTGTATCGTCTGGAAAATCTGAGCTTTGTCGGAAATCGCACCGAACGGACAATTCGCCATACACTGTCCACAGGAAACACAGTTATCCTGATTGATCTCGGCACGTCCGAGTTCATCCGAACCTATAGCCTTCATGCCGCAGGCCTCGGCACATGGTCTCTTCAGTCGGATGATCGCCTCATACGGGCATACATTTATACATTTACCGCATTTGATGCAGCGGTTCTGATCGATCTTTGAGCGTCCGTGCTTGAATGATATCGCCTGACGGGGACAAACCTCCTGACAGGGATGCGCCAGACAACCCTGGCACCCTTCCGTGATCTGAACCTCATTATCCGGGCAGGCGTTGCACGCAAACTTGATTATATTGATAAGGGGAGGCTGATAATATTTTTCCGGCTTTACACACTCATCGGCTCCCGTCGATACCGGGGCATGCTCCGAGGTGTCACGCAGCGGCAGGCCCATCGCCAGACGCATGCGCTCCTTAACTATAGCCCTCTCCAAAAATACCGAATCACGATACTTTGAAACCTCACCCGGGATTATCCTGTACGGGATCTGCTCCATCTCAGAAAGCGAACCCTCCTCATAGTTGTAAGAAAGCTTCGCGACCTCAGCATATACCTTTTTACGAATATCGTTGACCGGGGTCATGATACCCCTCATAGACTGTGCTGCCATTAACCTAACTCCTTTATGACTTTCATATGAATAGATGAATACATATTATCATATTTCCTTGTGGTTGACAAGACTTTTATCATTGCATATACTAATAAAAAAAGGAGATTTTCATGACTGATTCATTCGAAAAAATCGACCGGATATTTTATATACTCTCCCTGATCGTCCTCGGAGGGTTTATCGGCATGTTTATCCTTCAGCATATCGGCATTTTTACACTTACATACAATATAGAGTTTCCATGCGGCTTTCACTCGGTCACCGGGTTTTACTGTCCGGGGTGCGGTGCATCTCACAGCCTGACATCACTCATCGAGCTGCATATCATAGACAGCATCCTTTACAACCCCTTCGTCCCGTATGTATTTATGTGCGCTCTGATCTACGCCTCGGTAAACACCGTCGCACTGATCAGAAAGAAGCACTATCTTCACTTCAGAATGCTCTATGCATACATCGGTATCGGAATCCTTCTCGGTCAGTGGATCATTAAAAATATACTGATCCTGATCGGGTGATATTTATCGACCCGTGCTTACTCAAATACGGTTTCGTACCCGATATTTTTTACTCTGTTTTTTATATCCTCAAATACTTCCTTGCCGTCATCCTCTACGCCGTACTTTTCATCAAACAATTGAAACCTTTTTCTGATCTCAATCGGAGTAAAATTAAGTACGATCGCGTTTGCTCCGGCATGGATCCCCTTTTCGTAACCTCTCTCATCCATGGTTGCCAAAGGTATTGTGACCGGAAGTACCAGCTTCGGATGAATGATCCTGATGATGGCAAGCATTTTTAATGCCTGATTAAAGTCACAGCATTCTTCAAAAGCAAAGGGTGTCGAATCATGAGGGATAAACGGTACTATATCAATCGACTTCGGACACAACTCGTTTATAAAGCTCAGATCGTCATATAAACATTCAACTGTCTGCGTCGGCGCACCTATCATTATCCCGCTTCCAACATTATAACCGATATCAAGAAGCTCAAACAGGCATTTCACTCTATGCTCGAAAACAAGCACCGGCGGATGCAGTTGTCCGTAGTGATCACGGTTTGCGCTCATATGATACAGTAAAAATCCCTCGGCTCCCGCATCATAATAAGCCTGATACGATTCCTGATTTTTTTCTCCGATTGACAGTGTTACCGAGCAATCGGGATAAGCCGTTCGGAGTTTTTTTATAAGTTCACATATATCACGGTCCTTATCCATCGGACTGACACCGCCCTGAAGGATAAAAGATCTTATTCCCATATCGTATGCATTTTTAACAGTGTTTAAGATTTTTTCGTTGGTCATGCGATATCTGGTAAGTCCGACATGGCCTGCCCTGACACCGCAATACAAACAGTTATATCTGCAATAATTTGTATAATCTATTTCAGCAGTTATGTTTATGGTTTTTCCATTATGCTCGTCGCATACTTCTCTTGCAGTCTTATACAGATACTCTGACTGCTCTTCCGAAAGACTCAAAAGCCAGCCGAGCTCATCGCAGGTGATCTCTTTTTTCAGTTTTAGGCGGTCTATCTCACGCGTATAATCCATGTCATGTCCCCTAAATAAACGAAAAAAGCCCGCAGTAATACCACGAGCTCACGCTTGCTGCAAGGCGAGGTAAAGTTCGATACCTCCTCCTTCAAACTGCATCGGAACGCAAAGTGACTTTCCGCCCTTTGATGCAAAGCTTACATTTCCATGTGAAAGAGTCGGCGGTGTGATATCTATACCTACCCCCGAACTCGAAAAAACTGTTGCAACGTTACCCATTATCATGTTACCTAACTCACTGATGGCACTGCTTGCAAAATCATCCATCTGTGAGATTTCCATCATCGCCATCTTCGATGCGATCGCACATGCCTGCTTCTCTGTCATCGCTATCAGAACATGTCCGTGAAGCTGACCGGTAACACCGACTATGATGACCCAATGATTGCTGGTAAATGCCGCCTCTTTGAGATTTGGCTTCTGAATCGCCACTTCTACAAAGCAGACTTCAGAAAGGATCTTTTTTGCAGTTGCCAAGAAGGGATTGATCAGTTCTACACTAAGTGTTGCCATCTCCCTCTCCTTTTCACTATTAATATACTACACGCATAGTATATTATACACGATTTTTCGTGTTTTATCAAGGGCTACATCTTGTGATGGCCTTTTTTCAGTCCACATCATCCGTCCCTTTACAACCGCACTTGCAATTGCAACAGCATTTTTTCTTATCTCCGCGCATCCACAGCGTCTCCGACATCGATGCGAGTTTATCGGCTGCACAAAGGATCCATGCCTCCTTGCTCCTCGGCACATGCAAAAGAGTGAACGGCCACATATGTGACCTGATGGCATCCTGCACATGCTCGCTCACACCGAACACCTTTTCGGCTCTGTCCGCGGCTATCAGCGGATGCTTGAAGCCGTGAAGCTCACTGAGCTTGCACTCGTGCCAGTCGTATCCGTAAAAATCGTGAAGAAGCGCGGCTGTCAAAAGCACTTCCTTATCGGCATTCAATCCGAACTTCTTATCGATAATATAGCAGAGCTTCACGACGTTGATCACGTGCTTGTAAGTCGAGATCTCGCCGTGCTGAACGAAGTTTTTCATCTCGCGGATCTCGTCGTGCCACAGGTACTTCTCAATGACGCCAAGTATTGATTTCCTGTCTTCTGATTTCATGTTATTCCTCCATACGAGGCCCCTTATACGGGCAGCTTTAATCTGTCCGCGGGGGCACGCTTGCGGCCGAGCGGACATCAAAGATAATGCGCTCTGATATCATCGCCCGACAGCGGCGACAACTGCGCCGGTGCGATGTCGAAGACCGTCTTTGCACCCGACTCTCCGGCCTGATTGATACGATAAGCCGCACGCGCATAAGCGGCAAGAACCGATCCGGTAAACTCCGGATTAGAATCAAGGTCAAGCTTGTACTCGATCACATGCTTGTTGCCCTCGCCGGTCTCACCTGTATAGATAACCGAGCCGCCGTGCGGAAGTCCCGAATGATCACGCTTCATCTCCTCCTCGGTGATGAAAGTAACTGTAGTATCGTAATCAGCAAAATAATTCGGCATAGTAACGATAGCCTTGGTGATAGCCTCCTTGTCGGCACCATCCTCCGCCACTACAAAACACTCTCTGGTGTGCTTCTGTCTGGTCGTAAGCTCAGGATTTTTACCGCTTCTTACAGCATCAAGAGCCGCCGGAACAGGGACTGTATACTGACGCGCATCCTTAACACCCTCGATACGACGGATCGCATCCGAATGTCCCTGGCTTACTCCTTTGCCCCAGAATGTATAGTCCTTTCCACCCGGGAGCACACTCATGGAATAAAGACGATTCAAAGAAAACATTCCCGGATCCCAACCGCAGGAAATGATACCGATCTTGCCTGCACTTTTTGCTGCTTCATCAACATTTGAAAAATGCTCCGGAATTTTTGCGTGAGTGTCAAAGCTGTCGATCACGTTAAACATCTTTGCATACTTCGGAGTCATCTCCGGAAGGTCTGTCGCTGAGCCACCGCAGATGATGAGTACATCAATATCATCTTTCATGTTTTCAAGCTCATCAACATGATAAGTCTTTGCACCGGAACGAGGTGATACACTTGACGGATCACGTCTTGTGAACACACCTACAAGCTCCATATCTTCATTTTTCTCTACGGCATACTCCACGCCGCGTCCAAGATTACCATAACCCAAAATACCGATTTTCATTTTTTCCTCCATTCCGTGGTTTTCCACTCCTTATAATCAACTTAAGGAAACACTGATGACCAGCGTTTCCTTAAGCAATAATTACATATCATGATCAATCATCGATGATGTCATCAGCTGTAAGCTCAGCATCCAGATCCTCATCGAAATCATCACCGAACTCCTCATCAAACTCATCATCGAAATCGTCATCGAAGTCGTCCTCTGTGTTGATAGAGTTTCTTCCGGCACCGCTACTCTTTGACTTAAGAGCTGACAGATCAAGCTCCTCCTCAGGTGCTTCCTCCGGTTCGAGGTTCTCTCTGAGATCAGAGTAGATCTCTATATTGCGATAACGCTTCATACCTGTACCTGCAGGTATAAGCTTACCGATGATGACGTTCTCTTTCAGGCCGACAAGCGGATCAACCTTACCTTTGATGGCTGCCTCTGTAAGGACCTTGGTGGTCTCCTGGAACGAAGCTGCCGAAAGGAATGAGTTCGTAGCAAGTGATGCCTTGGTGATACCGAGAATGATCTGAGTTCCCGTAGGCGGTGTAAGACCTTCCTTCTCAAGACGCTTTACCTCGTCCTCGAAGTCAAGTGCATCCACTCTGTCACCCGGCAGGAAGTTTGAATCACCGTTCTCGTCGATATGGATCTTCTTCAGCATCTGACGAACGATAACCTCAAGGTGCTTATCGTTGATCTCAACACCCTGCAGACGATATACACGCTGTACCTCGCGCAGGATATAATCCTGAACCGCACGTACACCCTTGATCCTCAAAAGGTCCTGCGGATTTACACTACCCTCTGTGAGCTCGGCACCGGAGTCGATCTCCTGTCCTTCCTCAACCTTGATACGTGATCCGTAAGGGATAAGATAAGCCTTTGACTTGCCCTCGTCGTTTGTGACAACGACTTCCTTAACATCCTTTTTCTTCTCACGGATCGTAACGGTTCCGCCAAACTCTGCGATGATAGCAAGACCCTTCGGCTTACGTGCCTCAAAAAGCTCCTCGACACGCGGAAGACCCTGTGTGATAGAGTCTCCGGCCACACCACCTGTATGGAAGGTACGCATCGTAAGCTGTGTACCCGGCTCACCGATAGACTGAGCGGCTATGATACCGACTGCCTCACCGACCTGTACAGGCTCCTTGGTAGCCATGTTCGCACCGTAGCATTTAGCGCAGATACCAACCTTTGACTTACATGTAAGTGCGGTACGGATCTTGATGGTCTTTTTACGAACCTCTGCACTAATAGGTGCGATCTTTGCTTTGATCTCCGAAAGCGCCTCCTCTAAAGCGATGATCTCAGGAGTCTTCTGTAATCCCTTCTCATCTGCCTCTTCGGATGCTTCTGAGTTATCTCTCTTTGCTTCTTCTTCTTTTTTCAGTTCATCAAGCTCTTTGGAGAGTCTCTTCTGCTCGTCGAGAAGCTCCTTAGGAACATGATAACCTTCCTTGGCAATGATCCTCTCCGCACGTTTCGGAGTGATCATATGGTTAGCCTTAACGATAACCTCTCCGTCATCATCAAGGATAGTCTCACAGGAATATCTACCGGTGATACGCTGCTGGAGGCTCTCAACCTCCTCTTTGCCGCTCATGAAGGCAGCAACCTCCATACCCGGGATCTCCTCATCCGGACGTGAATCATGACAATCCGTCTCACGGATGATAAGCTCCTGTGATACGTCGACAAGACGACGTGTAAGGTAACCTGAATCGGCAGTACGAAGAGCCGTATCGGAAAGACCTTTACGAGCACCGTGTGCCGAGATGAAATACTCGAGGATATCAAGACCCTCACGGAAGTTACTCTTGATAGGAAGCTCGATGGTCCTACCGGTCGTATCGGCCATAAGTCCACGCATTCCGGCAAGCTGCTTGATCTGCTTATCGGAACCACGGGCTCCGGAATCTGCCATCATGTGGATGTTGTTATAACGATCCAAACCTTTCATCAAGCGATTTGTAACATCTTTATCCGCCCTCTCCCACATCTTGACAACTGTCTTATATCTTTCTTCCTCAGTCATCAAACCACGTGAAAAGTAGTACGCGATCTCATCAACCTTCTTCTCAGCCTCTGCGATGATCTCTTTTTTCTCTGCAGGCACTACCATATCGGAAATGGATACCGTCATGGCAGCCTTTGTCGAATAACTGTAACCGAGTGACTTGATGGCATCAAGTGTCTCTGCGGTCTTTGTGGCACCTTCGTTGTTGATGCACTTCTCAAGGATATCCTTGAGCTGTTTACGGCCGACATGGAAATCAACCTCAAGCTTAAGGAAGTTGTCCGGATTTGAACGATCCACAAATCCAAGTTCCTGTGAAAGAACCTCGTTAAAAATGAACCTTCCAAGAGTAGACTCGATAACACGTGACTCCTCCTCTCCGGCATCATTTATACCGAAACGACGGATCTTTATACGTGCATGAAGAGTAATCTCATGGTTCTCATAGGCGATGATCGCCTCATTCATATCTTTGAAAAATTTGCCCTCACCGAGCTCAGGCTCTTTGTCACCCACACCTGTACCACGTTCCTGTGTCAGGTAGTAGATACCGAGGACCATATCCTGCGACGGAACCGCTACGGCACCACCGTCAGAAGGCTTCAAAAGGTTGTTCGGGGAGAGCAGAAGGAATCTGCACTCTGACTGTGCCTCCACTGAAAGCGGAAGATGCACGGCCATCTGGTCACCGTCGAAGTCCGCGTTGAACGCCGTACATACGAGCGGATGAAGCTTGATAGCTTTACCCTCGACCAGAGTAGGCTCGAATGCCTGGATACCCAAACGGTGAAGCGTAGGCGCACGGTTAAGCATAACCGGATGCTCACGGATGACCTTCTCGAGAACATCCCATACATCATCCTCAAGCTTCTCAACCTTTTTCTTGGCATTTTTAATATTCTGTGCGGAACCGTTCTCAACAAGCTCCTTCATAACGAACGGCTTGAAAAGCTCGATAGCCATCTCCTTCGGGAGACCGCACTGATAGATCTTAAGCTCCGGTCCTACGACGATAACCGAACGTCCGGAGTAGTCAACACGCTTTCCGAGAAGGTTCTGACGGAAACGTCCCTGCTTACCTTTGAGCATCTCTGAAAGAGACTTAAGAGGTCTGTTACCCGGGCCTGTAACCGGACGTCCGCGACGGCCGTTATCGATCAGGGCATCTACTGCCTCCTGAAGCATACGCTTCTCGTTGCGCACGATGATATCAGGTGCGCCGAGCTCATTCATTCTCTTTAAGCGGTTATTTCTGTTGATGATACGACGATAAAGATCGTTCATATCGGATGTAGCAAATCGTCCACCGTCGAGCTGCACCATCGGACGAAGATCCGGTGGGATTACGGGGATGACCGTAAGGATCATCCACTCAGGACGGTTGCCTGACTCCAAAAATGCCTCTACAGCCTCGAGTCTTTTGATGACACGGGCACGTTTCTGGCCTGTAAGAGTCTCAAGCTCTTTTTTAAGCTGTGATGCTTCCTTATCGAGATCGATCCTCTCCAAAAGCTCCTGAACAGCCTCGGCTCCCATACCTACACGGAAGCTGTCTCCGTATTTTTCTCTCGCATCCTGGTACTCCTGCTCAGAGAGAACGGTCTTCGACGGCAATTCATCAATCTCTGAATCAAGCACGATGTATGAAGCAAAGTAAAGAACTCTCTCAAGTACTTTTGGTGAGAGATCAAGCATCAGTCCCATGCGGGACGGAATACCCTTAAAATACCAAATGTGTGAAACCGGTGCTGCGAGCTCGATATGTCCCATGCGCTCACGACGCACGCTTGACTTGGTCACCTCGACACCACACTTATCACAGATCTTGCCCTTATAACGGATCTTCTTGTACTTTCCGCAGTGGCACTCCCAGTCCTTGCTCGGTCCAAAAATACGCTCACAGAAAAGTCCCTCGGTCTCCGGCTTTAAGGTACGGTAATTGATGGTCTCCGGCTTTGTAACCTCGCCACGCGACCACTCACGGATCTTATCCGGAGATGCAAGCATGATCTTGATCTTGTCATAAGTAACCATACTGTTATTATCATCTATCTGAGACATTTTTTCCCTCCTATTCATCCTTTGCAATTTTTAAGTCACACGTGTATCAATCGGAAACAATGATACTGTCATCATTCAGACTTTCCAGATCTTCACTGATTCGATATCCGTGTGCGTCAAAGGAATCCTCATGTCCGGAATAATTGCTGTCCTCATTCATGTACTCGCGGGCACCCATATCCGTAACCTCGGTATCCTCGGTCATCACGATCTCCTGTCCGTTCTCATCATATACAGTCACATCGAGCGCGAGTGACTGAAGCTCCTTCAAGAGCACCTTGAAGGACTCCGGTATACCCGGATCCGAGATGTTCTCGCCTTTGATGATCGCCTCATAAGTCTTTACACGACCTACAACGTCGTCGGACTTCACGGTCAGGATCTCCTGAAGTGTATATGCAGCACCGTAAGCCTCGAGGGCCCAAACCTCCATCTCTCCGAAACGCTGTCCACCGAACTGGGCTTTACCACCAAGCGGCTGCTGCGTAACGAGTGAGTACGGACCGGTCGAACGGGCATGAATCTTGTCGTCGACAAGGTGGTGGAGCTTCAGATAGTGCATGAAGCCGATCGTGACCTCACTGTCGAAATACTCACCGGTACGTCCGTCACGAAGCTGTACTTTTCCATCCTCGCGAATCGGAACACCTTCCCATTCCTTACGGTAATCCTGATTGTCTATG
>ONKC01000066.1 GCA_900318295.1 uncultured Eubacteriales bacterium | reverse complement strand
CAGATATAGCAAAAACGTGGTAAAATAAGATTTGACGTATGCGAGGAAGAAATTGCGTCATTGATTCGAGTATACATTATTTAAACATGAGGAGGGAAATGACATGGGTTTTATTCAGGCTTTTGTAGGCGCAGCCGGAGGAACTCTGGCTGATCAGTGGATTGACGTCGTGGTACCGGCAGATGCGCCGGGAACAGCAGGAGTCATCCCTGCAGTTATGCAGGGGCAGAACGCGGGACGCGGATCCAACACAAAAGGTTCGGAAGGCATCATCACCAACGGAAGCAAGATCCGTATCCCTGACGGTTATGCTCTTATAACCATGCAGGATAATGCGATAACGGGTTTTGTTGCTGAGCCGGGTGGATACACCTTTACCACGGATGATCCGAATGCAAAGTCTATCTTCACGGGAGGCGGACTTGTAGAGGGTATCATCAAGCAGGCTTGGGAGAGATTTAAGTACGGCGGTCAGCCGGGATCAGCTCAGATGGCTGTGTTTGTAAACCTCAAGGAAATCCCGAACAATAAATTCGGCACACAGTCAGAGATTTATTGGGATGATATGTATATCAATGCTCAGGTGGGAGCTATGGTACGCGGTACATATACATTGAAGATCACAGATCCGATCAGCTTTTTGAAAAACTTTGTTCCTGTCAGGTACGTAACAGGCGGTGAGTGCTTCGATTTTGCGGATATGGACAATGAAGCAGCAGATCAGCTCTTTAATGAGGTTGTCAGCTCGCTCGGAGCAGCATTCTCGAACTACACCAACGATCCTTCACGCGGCAACCGCATGAACAAGATTCAAGGTGATCAGATTGGATTTGCGCAGTCACTTTCCGGAGCAGTAGAGGAAGCATATCAGTGGAAGACTGACAGAGGTCTTGAGATCGCAAAGGTGGCTATCGCTGCCATCGAATACGACGAGGATTCCAAGGCGCTTCTCTCCGATGTCAAGAAAGCAGATGCTCTTTCCGGAGCAAGAGGAAACTCTTTCATGCAGCAGTCCGTTGCACGTGGTATGGAAGCTGCCGGTCAGAACGGCGGAGCTATGGCCATGGGTATGATGGGCATGGGCCTCGGTGCTGTCGGTAACGGAGTTGCCGGACTTCAGCAGCCGGTAGGAGGAATGGCAGTCGGAGCAAATGCCGGAATGCAGCAGCAGGCGCCGGCAGCCGGTGCTGCCCCTGCCGCAGAGGATCCGGTAGCAAAAATGAAGCAGATGAAGGACCTTCTTGATGCGGGAGTTATCTCTCAGGAAGAGTTCGATGCTGCTAAAGCAAAGTATCTGGGAATCTGATAACAGCGGCAAACGGCCGCGTATGATCATAGGAGAATACTTATGGAACAAACAACTTTTGAGACAAATGATGCCGCCAAAGACGGACAGACCAAATGTCCCAAATGCGGTGCCACGGATATCAGTCTGAACGCTGCGACGGGCGAGCTTCGTTGTAACTTTTGCCGAACTACCTTCAAGGCAGAGTCACTCGATGATATGGCAGCCGGTGTTGGAGACCTTCAGGGTGAGCAGGTAAGTACCGGTGCGGCAGACATAAGCAATGCCGAGGAAGATCAGACGATGACACTTAAGTGCTCAAGCTGTGGAGCTGAGGTTGTCATCAATTTGGCAGAGAGTACTCAGGCACGTTGTCACTGGTGTCGTAACACACTTTCCGTAAATGCGAAGGTGCCAAACGGAGCAGTGCCTGATGTGGTACTTCCGTTCAAGATGAAAAAACAGGAAGCGGAAGGGCTGATCTCCAAATATGTTGGGGACAGACAGTTCTTTGCAAACAAGACCTTCAAATCAGAGTTTACCACTGATAACATCATGGGTGTGTACTTCCCATATATGCTCGTCGATATGAAGGGACATGCGACCTTCTCCGGTGAAGGAGAGATCAAGACCGGTTCATATACCAGAAAGATCAGTGATGATAATTCTGAAACGGTATATAAGGTCGACAGCTATTCCGTACAGCGTGAGTGTGATGTCGAGATCGATGATCTGACGGTAGAGTCCAGTGCGAGACGTGAGGGAGCGTCGACGAAGGGAGAGACAAATAACATCATAAATGCTATCCTTCCTTTCGATACCGAAAACTCGGTTAAGTACGACTCAAACTACTTAAAGGGATTCACTTCTGAGAAGCGTGATGTAAATAAGTCAGACCTTCAGCCGGTAGTTGATTCGCAGGAAAAAGAGGCGATCAAGTTTGCACTCAACGACAGTGTTAAGCAGTATGATCGTGGAGTTCGCTGGGACAACGTAAACGTAGATAAGCAGGGAGAAAAATGGCTTGCAGCTTATCTTCCCGTATGGCTTTACAGCTACGTTCAGAACCCCGGTCAGTCAAATCAGCTTATACACTATGTGGCAGTAAACGCCAGGACAAGTGAGACGGTAGGAAGTGTGCCGCTCAACTTAGGAAGAATGTGGACCGTGATCCTGACAGTGGGGATCATACTTGAGGCACTGGCTTCCGGAATCGTATTCGGTGTCATGAAGACATGGGATATCGAAAGCTGGGTTAAGCTTGTGATCATCGCACTTCCAATTATTGTAGCTGCGATAGTCGGATTCTCGATATACAATAAATATCGGAACACGAGTGCCAGACACCATTTTGAATCGGAAACGAAGATCAATGTCACCAACATAACAAAATCAGACAACAAGATCAGACATTTCGAGACGACAGACAGTACGATGAACGGAGCAAATAATAAAACCGTGTTCATCGAACACATAAAAAAAGAAGCCGGTAAGTAAACACAAAACCATGAGCCCCTTTCCGTAAGGAGAGGGGCTCGTTTAAAAATGACATACTGACGGCGCTTTTGCGCCGAACATCGGAGGAAATATGCCTGAAGAAAGAGAGTATAACAAAGACTACACGGCTATGTTAAAGAGCGTCCCATGGGTCACACTGATCCTGATAGCGATCAATGTAGCGGTATTTTTCTTTACTGAAGCCAAAGGCTCCACGCTTGATACGGAATACATGATAAAAATGGGGGCGGCCTACGAACCCCTGATCATAGACGGGCATGAGTTCTATCGCCTGATCACCCACTTTTTCCTGCACTTCGGATGGGATCACCTGTTCAACAACATGATCTCTCTTTTGGTGCTCGGGTACGCAACAGAACTCGTGCTCGGAAGGGTTCGCTTTTTCTGCCTGTACTTTTTATCGGGTGTGGCAGCGGGAGTGGCATCGCTTGTCTATAACATGATGGGGAGCGCTGACCCAAGCGTATCAGCCGGCGCCTCCGGCGCCATATTCGGACTCTCCGGTGCCCTTTTGATCCTCGTTATCCGCGGCAACCGCGGTCGCCGCAGCACCGAGGTCATCCGCTACCTGATCTACATGGCCCTCAGCTTGTACAGCGGCTTTGTCGACCCGTCCATCGATCATATGGCTCACTTGGGAGGCTTTATCTTCGGTGCCTTGTTATGTTTTCTCATGACACTGGGCAAAAAACGCATGAAGGTCACGTACTCCTGATGTTTCTGTGTGACGGACTACCCGACGTGCAAGCAGGATGTACATTTCCGTCGCCATGCACCGCTACGCTTGGAATTAAGCGCAAGCGGGCCCGAGCGGAAACCATTGCAGCATGCACGTCTATGTGTACGCTTTTATGAGTAAAAACACTTGCGGACACACAGATTATATGCTATAATAACATGGCTTGCGTATAAGCAAACTATGCGAGGTGAAACATATGAGAGTAAACATATATTACGGTGGCCGCGGCCTCATCGACGACCCCACGATCTTCGTGATCGAGCGCATCACTAAAGTCCTCGATGAACTCCAGGTTTCCGTAGACAGATATAACCTCTTCGAGCAGAAATCCAGTATCATGGTTATGCCCAAAACCCTGAAGGGAGCAGACGCCGTGATCCTCGCCGCATCAGTGGAGTGGTTCGGTATCGGAGGATTTTTACAGCAGTTCTTGGATGCGTGCTGGCTTTACGGTGACAAAGAGGAGATCAAAAAGATATACATGCTTCCTGTCGTGATGGCTACGAACTACGGAGAGAGGGAGGCAGAGATCTCGCTGATCCGCGCATGGGAGATGCTCGGAGGAGTACCTTGTGAGGGAATATGTGCGTATGTAGAGAATCACGTCGAGTTCGAGACCAATGCCGAATATAACCTTTTGATCGAGAAAAAGACGGAGAACTTCTACCGTACGATATCAAAGCATCAGATAGGCTTTCCGAACTCAAATATGCAGGTCATGAAAACAGTGCTCAGGTCCCCGACACTTCCGCTTACACCACAGGAGAGCGAGCAGCTCTCAGCATATGTTTCCAATGACGAATATGTCAAGAAGCAAAAAGAGGATATCGAGGAGCTGACAAACCTTTTCAAGGGTATGGTCGGCGAGGCGCCGAAGCGGGATGAGTATATCGATGCGCTTCGGGAGCATTTTTATCCGGCAGACGATGTCGAGGTTATATATCAGATCGATCTGACTGACGAGAATTCGTCATTGATAATAGAAGTGAACAAAGATGAACTTGAGGTTACCAGAGTGCCGATAGGGACAGGCTCCAAGGCCGGTAAGCCCGATGTCACCGCGAAGGTCCGCACAGAGGTGTTCCGCGATATCATCGACGGAGAAAAGACCTTCCAGGGGGCGTTCATGAGGGGCGACATGCCGAAGGTCAACGGAAACTTCACCATGGTGAGATATTTTGACAGCCTTTTCAGATTCAATGATGTGGAGGTAGAAGAATTATGAGTGATTGTATTTTTTGCAAGATCATCGCAGGAGAGATCCCGTCGACGGTCGTATATGAGGATGACGATGTAAAAGCGATACTCGATGTGAATCCGGCAGCAAGAGGACACGTGATCGTGCTTCCGAAGGCACATGCAGCAAACAACGAGCAGCCGCAGCAGACCTATTTCTTATCGCAGGGGATACAACCTGTGGCTAAAAAGATTGCAGCCGCAGTAAAAAAAGCGTATAACTGCGACGGCGTAAACATCCTTCAGAACAACGGAGAGGCAGCGGGACAGTCGGTATTTCATCTGCATATCCACGTGATACCGAGGTTCGAGGGCGATACGGTAAATATGAAGTGGAAGCCCGGTGAGATGCCTTCGGATATGGATGTGATCGCATCAGAGATTAAAAATGCCATGGAATGAGGTTTGGGGCATTTTTCAATAAAACAAAGGAAAGAGATATATGGCAGAAAAAAGGATAATACTGACCGGCGGAGGTACGGCAGGTCATGTAACACCGAATATAGCACTGATGCCCGAGCTTGAAAAAAGGGGATATGAGATCATCTATATCGGTTCCAAGGATGGTATGGAGAAGGACCTTATGGCAAACTTCGATGTGCCTTACTACGGGATCTCATCGGGTAAGCTCAGACGCTATTTCGATCTGAAAAATTTCACGGATCCGTTCCGCATACTCAACGGATACCGTGAATCAAAAAAGCTTTTAAAGGATTTAAAACCGGATGTTGTCTTTTCAAAGGGAGGCTTTGTGACGGTTCCTCTTGTAAAGGCGGCTACTGGGAAAGGGATCCCTTGCGTACTGCATGAGTCCGATATGTCGCCGGGACTTGCAAATCGTCTCTGCATAAAGAGCGCGGATGTGATTTGTACGAACTTCCCCGAGACAGTAAAGCATCTTCCCGAGGGCAAAGCTCAGGTGACCGGATCCCCGATCCGTCAGGAACTCTTTGAGGGAGATAAAAAAGCGGGACTTGATTTCTGCGGCTTTGATGACAGTAAGCCCGTGATCATGATCATCGGAGGAAGCTTGGGATCTGTCAGAGTGAACGAGGCAGTCAGAGCGATTCTCCCGGAGCTTCTGAAGGACTATCAGGTAGTGCATCTGTGCGGAAAAGAAAAGCTGGATGAGTCTTTAGTCGGAACAAAGGGATATATCCAGTTTGAGTATATCCAAAAGGAATTAAAGGATCTGATGAAGGCTGCCGATATCGTGATCTCCAGAGCCGGAGCAAACGCGATATGCGAGCTTGCGGCGCTTCAGAAGCCAAACATCTTAATCCCTCTTTCGCTTGAGGCGAGCCGCGGCGATCAGATACTGAACGCCGAGTCCTTTGAGAGACAGGGATATTCATATCTTCTCAGGGAGGAGGATATGACAAACGAAACTCTCCTTCAGGCTGTAAAGACGACATGGGAAAAGAAGGATGAGTATATAGAAGCAATGAAAAAAGGCGGTCACGGAGACGCCGTAAAAAAAATCGCTGATATTATTGACAGTGTATGCAAAAAGTGATAGTATAGCGAAGGTTTATACACCATAAGGAGGTAAAAATGGATAAGCATGTAAGTTTTGACTATTCACTCGCATCGGGAGTGATCCGCGATGATGAGGTCGTACAGATGAAGGTAGCCGCTGATGCGGCAAGACAGACGTTGGAAAAACGTACCGGAGCCGGAAACGACTTCCTCGGCTGGATCGATCTTCCGGTCGACTACGATAAGGAGGAGTTTGCCCGAATCAAAAAGGCAGCGGACAAGATCAAATCCGATTCAGATGTTCTCATCGTCATCGGTATCGGAGGATCCTATCTCGGAGCAAGAGCTGCGATCGAGTTCCTTCGTCATGGATTCTACAACTCACTTGATAAAGGAAAGAGAGGCACGCCGGAGATCTACTATGCAGGAAACTCCATCAGCGGAACCTATCTTTCACAGTTGATCGAGACTATCGGAGACAGAGACTTCTCCGTAAATGTTATCAGTAAATCAGGAACAACCACAGAGCCGGCTATCGCCTTCCGTATCTTTAAGGAGATGCTCGAGAGCAAGTACGGCAAGGAAGAGGCTGCTAAGCGTATATACGCCACTACAGACCGTGCAAAGGGTGCACTGAAGGTTCTCTCCACAGAGGAGGGCTACGAGACATTTGTGGTACCGGATGACGTAGGCGGACGCTTCTCAGTACTTACTGCAGTCGGTCTTCTTCCTATAGCAGTAAGCGGTGCTGATATCGACGAGCTTATGAAGGGTGCTCAGAGTATGAGAGAGCTCTGCTTAAACACCGCTACCGAGAAAAATGACGCGATGAAGTATGCCATCGTGCGCAACATCCTTCACAACAAAGGAAAGGTAATGGAGGTACTCGCCAACTACGAGCCGAGCTTCCATTATATCGCTGAGTGGTGGAAGCAGCTCTACGGAGAGAGCGAGGGTAAAGACCAGAAGGGTATCTTCCCGGCATCCGTTGACTTCACCACAGATCTTCACTCGATGGGACAGTTCATCCAGGACGGTGCGAGACTCATGTATGAGACCGTGCTTGAGCTCGAGACTCCGCCGATGGATATCACCATCAAGGAGGAAGCAAAGGACCTTGACGGACTGAACTACCTGGCCGGAAAGACGATGGATTTCATCAATAAATCAGCCATGAGAGGAACTCAGCTTGCACACACCGACGGAAACGTTCCGAACCTCGTGATAAGGGTTCCTGAGAAAAATGAGTTCTTCCTCGGAGAGCTGTTCTACTTCTTCGAGTTTGCATGTGGCGTGAGCGGATATATGCTCGGAGTAAATCCATTTGATCAGCCGGGTGTGGAGAGCTACAAGAAGAACATGTTCGCACTTTTAGGTAAGCCCGGATATGAGAGCCTGACAAGAGAGCTTCAGGAAAGATTAAAATAAAAAACGAGAATGATCGATATCCTAATTGTGTTAAAAATGTCTAATAATAGTAAGTGAATTCTAACTACCTATAGTAAGCGCTAACTAACCAAAATTAGGTTCTTTCGGGGCATTTTTTACTTGATTTTTATGTTAAAGTATGATATTGTATCTGTGTAGTAAATATGATAGTTGTGTCCATAAAGACATCAGGATACAATACATACGACTAAAAGGAGGATAACGATTATGGCTTATGTAATTTCTGACGCATGCATCAGCTGTGGAACCTGCGCAGGCGAGTGTCCTGCAGGTGCTATCGAGCAGGGTGATACTCAGTATGAGATCAACGCAGATAGCTGCCTTGACTGTGGTTCTTGCGAGGCAGTATGCCCGACAGGTGCTATTTCACAGGGATGATTGATTAGAAGTAAAACAAAAGCGTGTTGTCTTTTCTGAGATGACACGCTTTTTCTGTGTTATGGAGGAAGTATAATTGGAAGCATCGATAAGTGAAGGTAATCAGGTGATCAGCCGATACAAGACCAGGATGCGCTTTACGAAAACCGGATCAGTCAGGTTTATCGGACATTTGGATCTGATGAGGTTTTTTCAAAAGGCGATCAGAAGAGCAGGCTTGAATGTAGAATACTCAAAGGGGTATTCGCCGCATCAGCTTATGAGCTTTGCTGCGCCTCTCGGAGTGGGAGCGACGACGGACGGTGACTATATAGATGTAGAGTTTGCTCCCGATGAGGCTTCACCTGAGGTTATCATGGAGAGATTGAACGAGGTGCTCACCGATGAGGTTTTTATCACGGATATAGAGCGTATGGGTGATGGCTTTAAAAACTCGATGTCAATGCTTGAGTCATCCGCTTACATGATAACAGCAAAAACAGACGATGCATTTCCGAAAAAATACAGAGAATTATTTGAGGATTTTTATTCACAGGAAAGTATAATAATAACTAAAAAAACAAAGAAGTCCGAAAAGCAGATTGACTTAAAACCGGCGATACTTTTTTACGCATTTGATCAGGATGTTTTTGAAGAAAAAATAGGAGAAAAATTGCCCATGCTTCACCCGGTTTATACAGGTGAAAGCATATATATAAAGCTTCCGAGCAGCAGTGATCTGACGGTCAAACCCGAGCAGGTGATGGAAGCGTTTTATGAGTTTGCAGGCTTTGAAGCAAAGCCGTGGAGCTACCAGGTTCACCGCGTGCAGATGTGGTTTAAGCAGATGAAGGGGATGTAAAAATGATTGATAAATATGATGATCTGGGATTTGCAAAAACAGATACCTCGAGAGAAGAACGTACCGGTTTTCCGGAGGTTGTTTTTTGCCAGGGAAAGCGAGATGAACACCTGGTAGAGATATATAAAAATATCTATAAAAAAGAGAAAAAAGTATTTGGTACCAGAGCGTCATCTCATCAATATGAGATAGTAAAAAAAGAGATACCGAATGTCATATATGATGAAGTATCAAGGATACTTTATGCAGATGAAGCTCCGCTCGAAAAAAAAGGAGAGGTCGCAGTGTGCTGTGCCGGGACTGCGGATATTCCTGTCGCTGAGGAGGCCGCTATGACAGCGGAGTTTTTCGGTTGTCATGTGGAAAGATACTATGATATAGGAGTAAGCGGTATCCATCGTTTGTTGGATAAGGCGGATGATATCCGAAGAGCAAACTGTGTGATAGCAGTGGCCGGGATGGAGGGAGCGCTTGCAAGTGTTCTTGGAGGTCAGGTTAAAAATCCCATAATCGCGGTGCCGACGTCGGTAGGATATGGGGCGAGCTTTAACGGATTATCTGCACTTTTGACAATGATAAACTCCTGCGCCAACGGTGTGTCCGTAGTGAATATAGACAATGGATATGGAGCGGGATATATAGCAACACAGATCAACAGATTGGCTGAAAAATAGTTTTTGAAGGAATGCTTGAGTTATCAGCAGTTGCCCTCGTATACATGAGGGATGTATTCTCTTGCGATCTCAGCCAGGTGATAGACCTTCTCCACCGGAGTAGGTGTACGATCCGAGTATTTGCTTCTCGGAAAGAATCTTGAAACATGAAGCGGGATATCCTTTCCGCTTCTTTTTATAAGATCGGAAATATATGAAGCTATGGAGCGCATCTCATCATCGCTGTCGTTATCGCCGGGGATGATGAGCGTAGTCAGTTCGATATGACTGTAGTACAGAGCACGCTCGATAAAGTCAGATGTTACGGCATAGTTGCCGTGCAGTACGTGAGCGTAGTAATCGCGGTCATAGGACTTCAGATCGATATTCATCGCATCGATATAAGGACCTACTTCATCAAGTATGGTCCTGTTTACACTTCCGTTTGTTACCAAGACTGTCTTCATACCTTCGGCACGGATAAGCTTTGCGGTCTCAAGTATGTATTCATGATTGATCAGAGGCTCGTTATAGGTAAAGGCGATTCCTATGTTGCCCTGATCCTCATACTGTCTGCAAAGAGCGACCAGCTCGTCGGGAGTATAGTTTTTGGTTTTAGGTATGGGGGCTCCGTCAGAGAGAGATATCTCAGAGTTCTGGCAAAAAGGACAGGACAGATTGCAGCCGAAGCTTCCGACGGAAACGATGCTGCTTCCGGGATAAAAATGGCGCAGCGGTTTTTTCTCGATAGGATCGAGGGCGAGTGAAGATATTTTTCCGTAATTAAGTGAGATGTTCTCGCCGTTTATATTTATGCGTGCATGACAAAAGCCGGTTTGACCTTCGTTCAACCGGCATCTGTGAAAACAAATATCACATGAGATGGGCTCATTTTTTTTGATTTCACTCGAATTGTCCATGCGTCTCCTCCGATGAGTATACTGTGTCAGCCTTTGAGCGACGACTCGATCAGAGCAGCAACTTCACCTGAAATCCTCATCCGGCTTTCTGATCTTGTTGCAGGCTCAAGCTCGATTTTTTTATGAGTCAGATCACCCTGTATATCTACGGCGATATAAACCTCGCCGGGTATACTGTCATCATTATTCGGATCGATCGTGCCTATGGAACCTGTCACGCCGATCCCTATATCTGCTTTAAAACTCTTTCTGCATGCGGATGCCATAGCTTTGGCAGTCTCAGTGGAGTAAACTCCGTATGTACTGATAGTATCCGCTGATACACCGCATGAGATCTTGGCTTCGTTTGAGTAAGTAAAAAAACCACCTCTTACGACAGCGGATGCGCCCTCGGCATCAGAGAGAAGTACGCCGATCATACCGCCGGTACAGCTCTCCATCGTTGCGACAGTAAGCTTGTTTTCTATCAAAAATGAAGTTAATCTATGGAATCTTTCCCGGATTTCATTCATAGTCTTACCTGAACTTAAGTATGTTATTTTCTTCAGCCTGCATGCCTTCTGTTTTGACTGCACGGACTGAGTAAAACAGATCTCCGAAGGAGTAAATGATGAGCCCTGTCAGTACTAAAGGCATGATCATATCGGGAACAAGTCCGAGCAGATACATACTGCCATCGTGCAAAAACCAGAATTCGAGCACCGCGTATACTCCCCAAGCGATAGTAGACTCCAGACACAGGATACCCTTATAGTTAAAAGGTCTGTTGGTGTAATCCCACCACAGATATCCTGTTTTCCAGATCATATATTTAGCTACCACGAGTTCCAATATGGTACAAAAGATCATACCTACAAAGAAATAAAGGAAATAATTGTGCGGTAAAAGCAGTAAAAGCTTATATCCTATAAACTCACCGAATCCGTAGATAGGACAAAACGGAGCAAAAAGAAATCCTCTGTTGGTCCATTTTTTATTCATCCAGGAGATGTAAAGACTTTCTACGCACCATCCGAGAATGCCCCATACAAAGAACATACCTACATACTGGCGAACCTCATGAGGGTTGACCCACGCATACATATTCAGATCGAGTGACCAAAACTCGAATCGTGATGAAAGACTAGAGCTTTGGATCAGTCCGATCACATAGTTTGCGATGAGTGAAAGAAAAAGGATAACGGATATGATGCGTATCGGTATATTTTTACTTATCTTGTCAAACCACTCTATCGAAGGTGTAAAGATCACATTCATAAACAAAGATATAAGTCCGGCAAAGCCCACAGACGTCGGGAGGGACGCAAATGGTGTGATGCAAAGAGGCATCGAAGACATATCCCACGGTCTGAAATTAAAGATCGCCTCCACTGCATATCCGTATCCGATCTGCAGTGCGGTAAATATCACAAAAACACCGAGCATGTACAGCGGAAGAGTTTTTGTGGTCGGTGTGCCGAGTATCAGATATATGATAAAAATAGCCAGACCGTACACAAAAAGAAACGGCATGATAAAGCCACGGTTGCCGATAAAGCCCGTGGACAGATAACTCCATATATTCTCCGTCAAAAACCCTATGAGAGACAGGAGCGTCAACATAAGCATCCAGTCATATCTCAATCTGCCGAGGCCGGAAATCCTCTCACGAAAAGAACTCATGATCATAAATGTACGAAGATCGGGAATCAAACGACGATCTCGTACTCACCTCCATAAAAAAATTCGTTCTTATTATAACAATAATTGCAAAAACTGTCAATATATGTTAAAATACGAAAGATTGGATGAAGTATTGAGAGTTCGTGAGGGGTGAAAGGGAAAGGCGGACATCATGTTAAAATATATATCTTCATTGTTTAGGTGTGCAGCAGTACTTACTGTTGCCGTGTTTTTTGCGCTTGGAACGAGGGCTTTAGCCAAGGTGAACCTCTATTCGGGGACCGATTTGATGGATCGTAGCGATAAAGTGGCGTATGTTCTCTACGATAACACCAACGGTCTGCCGACCTCTGAGGCAAATACGATCGCCCAGACAAAGGACGGCTTTATCTGGATAGGAAGTTATTCCGGACTCATCAGATATGACGGCAACACTTTTCACAGGATAGATGCATCGGACGGTGTGGCGAGTGTGGTGTGTCTTTTTGTGGATTCAAAGGATCGTCTGTGGGTCGGGACGAATGATTCGGGACTGGCTCTTTATGAAAAAGGAACCTTTACGTTTTTCAATAAAAAAGACGGTCTTAAGTCGTCCTCTATCAGAGCGGTTGACGAGGATGAGGACGGCGATATTATCATCGCGACCACTCAGGGAATGGCGTATGTCACCGAAGACAAAAAACTTCACGTGGTTGATGATCCCAGGATAAACAACGAATACGTCAAGCAGATCAAATCAGATAACTTCGGAAAGATATACGGCGTGACGATGTCGGGAGGGATATTTGAGTTTGAGAAAAAAAGCGTGACAAGCTTTATCGCACCCAAAAGCGGGACGATCGATGCCGTGAACTGTATCTGTCCGGATCCGGAAAAAAAGGATCGCGCTTATATCGGAACGGATAAGGATTATGTGTGGTACGGTGATATCAGCAAGGGATTTTCCGATGCTAAAAAATACATGACAGGCGAGTGCAAAAACATAAACAACATACGTACTATCGGAAAGAGAACCTGGGTGTGTACGGATAATGGCATCGGATGGCTTGATAAGAACAACGTATTTCGTCGTTTGAAAAATATTCCGATCGATAATTCCATAGACGACATCATCACGGACCATGAGGGCAACTACTGGGTAGTATCATCGCGACAGGGCGTGATGAAGGCAGTGGCGGATCAGTTTGTGGATATCTCCAAGATGGCAGGTTACGGTACGATGGTTGTAAACAGTACCTGTGTTTACAAGGGAGATGTCTATGTAGGGACTGATACGGGACTTCATATCATAGATCCCGAATACGAGGACAAGACAAGCATCCTCACACAAAAGCTTCAGGGTGTGAGGATAAGATGTCTGATGCGTGATAACAATGGGGCACTGTGGGTAAGTACGTTTAACGGTGAAAGCGGTGTGTATATCCTCGAAAAGGACGGGCAGATAAGACAGCTTACCGAAAAGGACGGCTTGAAATCCAATTGGATAAGACTGACATACCTGCTCTCGGATGGTTCGGTGGCGGTTGCTGCCAGCGGCGGAGTAAGCATCGTAAAGGACGGTGTGATAACCAAAACCTACGGTTCGGCTGAGGGTGTAAACAATTCAGAGATACTGACCGTGTGCGAAGGCCCTGACGGGGAGCTTTACTTCGGAAGCGACGGCGACGGAATATATGTCGTGGATGACTACAGGGATGCCGGTACCAAGATCAGAAGGATCGGTGCTGAGGACGGTCTTTCATCCGAGGTTATACTCAGAGTTCGCTATGATGGTGCAAACAAGCTTTATTGGGTGATCACGAGCAATTCGATCGAAATGATGAGAGAGGGAAAGGCCGAAAAGGTCAAAAAGTTCCCGTACTCAAACAATTTTGATGTTCAGTTTGATAAAAACGGTGATGCCTGGGTGCTTTCAAGCAACGGATTATACCAGGTCGAGGCCAAAACACTTTTGGAAAACGGTGATATCGAATGTCAGCACTATGATTCCGCAGCGGGACTGGCATGTGTTCCTACCGCGAACTCGTGGAGCGATCTTATTGACGGTGTGCTTTATATCGCGGGATCGACCGGAGTGAGCTCCGTAAATATTGATAAGATAGAAGATCAGGCTCAGGATGTAAGACTTGCCGTGCCGGTGATAACGGTGGATGACGAAGACATATATATGGACGGGTCATATATAAAGATCCCCAGCAGTGCAAACAAGCTTGTCATCCATGGGTACGCACTCACCTACGCGCTGAAGAATCCCACGATCACCTACAGACTTGAGGGCTTCGATGAAAAGCAGACCGTAACCACGAAAAATGAAATGACCGATGTCACGTACACCAATCTTTCCGGAGGGAATTATAAGTTCAAATTAAACGTTGTAAATACAGTGACGGGTCAGATAGAAAACAGCTATACCGTAAAAATAGAAAAGGAATACAAGTTCTCCGAGAACCCCTGGTTTATCCTTATCGAGGTGATAGCAGGAATGCTCATCGTGGGTGTTGTTGTGGCCGCTATCGTGTGGGGAATAGCTCGCAGAAAGATTAAAAAAGACGAGAAAAAGATCAAAGAAACTCAGGAGTTTGTAGACCAGACGATCAGTGCATTTGCAAAGCTTATAGATGCGAAGGACAGATACACGCAGGGTCATTCGAGGCGTGTTGCGGCCTATACCGAAAAGCTTGCAAGAAAGTTAAACAAATCCGAGGAGGAAGTCCGTAAGTTTAAAAACATCGCGCTCCTCCACGACATAGGAAAGGTCGCTATACCTGATAAGATCCTCAATAAACCCGAAGGCCTCAACGATGAAGAATATGAGATCATGAAGTCTCATGCAAAGAGAGGTCAGGAGATCCTGGAGGAGATAAAGATACAACCTGATCTGGCGTTGGGAGCGGGATTGCATCACGAGCGATTTGACGGACGCGGTTATCCGGGAGGTCTTCGCGGAGATGAGATACCGGATGTGGCACAGTTTATCGCGGTGGCAGATACTTTTGATGCGATGTATTCGACACGTCCGTACAGAAAACAGCTTCCGTTATCGGTTGTTTTGGATGAATTAAAAAGAAGTGCCGGAACTCAGTTAAACGAAGATTATGTAAACGCATTTTTAGAGCTCGCAAGGGATGGTGAGCTAGTAAATCTGGAAGAAGCAAAAAGAAGAGAAGAGGCTTACTACGCGGATGATGATAGTTCATCCAAAGCCGAGGAGGAATAGTGTGAAAAATCACATTGATATGCTGATTTTTCACACGGCTATTTGTGCCGGAGCGTCACAAATAGCCACTGATGGCAGACTGAGAACAAGGAACTCGCCACTCCGTCGCTACGCTCCGGAATGGAGGATAATATGCCTGCATGGGAAGAGCTGCCCGATAACATGAAAAATGAGGCGGTGCGCAAGTACTACGACGTGCTTAAAAAAAAGGATAAGCAGCTGTGTATAAAAAGGATGTTCGACGTGGGTGTCTCGGTATTTTTATTGGTGTTATTATTACCTGTTTTTATTGGTATAGGTATAGTGATAGCATCGACAAGTAAGGGCGGAGTATTTTTTTGTCAGGAAAGAGTTACCGCATTCGGTAAAAAGTTTAAGATAATAAAGTTTAGAACCATGGTTAAAAATGCAGAGGATTTGGGTTCAAAAGTAACTACGGATGATGATGCCAGAGTGACTGTGGTCGGAGAGTTTTTGCGTAAGTACAGACTTGATGAACTGCCGCAGCTGATCAATATTATAATGGGCGATATGTCTTTGGTAGGTACCAGACCCGAGGTGAGCCAATATGTGGAAAAATATACGCCCGAGATGATGGCGACGTTACTTTTGCCTGCAGGAGTTACCAGCGAGGCGAGCATTCGGTACAAGGATGAAGCGCAGAAGCTATCCGGCGTTGAGGGAAGTGATGCTGACAGAGTCTATGTAGAAGAGATACTTCCGGAGAAGATGAGATACAATCTGGATTATGTTAAAAAATACTCATTTTTAAAAGATATAAAGCTGTGTTTTTTAACAGTTATCGGAGTGATTAAAAACGATTGATCAAAGAGTGTTATGGGTGTAAACAGGGAGGGAGGTTTGTGATGGATGAAAGGATCCTTTATATAGAGGCAAACTCCGGAATAAGCGGAGATATGTTTGTGGCGGCCATGATAGATCTTGGAGTCGATAAGGATATGCTTACAAGGGCGCTGAGATCCATCCCTGCGGACGGCTTTGAGATAGAGATAACAAGAAAAGAAAAATCCGGACTTGATGTGTGTGATTTTGATGTAGTGCTTGATGCCGATCACGATAATCATGATCATGATATGGAGTATCTTTACGGACATGAGCAGGATGATGAAGGATCGATGCACGAGCATGAGCATGGACATACACATGAGCATGCACATGAGCATAAAAGCTATCATGCGCATGAGCATCATCATCGGATGATTAAGGATGTCTATGATATCATAGATAAGACTGATATCACGGATGGTGCCAAAGCGATCGCAAAAAAAGTATTTGATATAATCGCAAAGGCTGAGTCAAAGGCTCACGGGGTCGCTTTGGATCAGGTACATTTTCATGAGGTAGGAGCGATCGATTCGATAGCCGATGTCATAGCGGCAGCGGTTTGCGTTGACAGTCTTTCTCCTGACAAGGTAGTGGTGTCACCGTTGTCTGAAGGGACGGGGACGGTCAGGACTCAGCATGGGATACTGCCCATACCTGTACCGGCAGTGACATTTATCGCCGCAGATCATCAGCTCGTATTAAGAAGGTCAGGTGTGCGCGGTGAGCTTGTCACACCGACGGGAGCGGCGATCGTTTCAGCCATCCGAACGGATGAAAGCCTGCCGCAGACATATCGGATAGAAGGAGTCGGTATGGGTGGCGGAAAACGAGATTATGAAAACGCCGGAATACTTCGCGCGATGTGGATAACAGAAGATAAGTAAGGAGATTTTGAAAGACTGTCATCAGTCATGAGTGATAGTGTGAAAAATCACACTGATATGCTGATTTTTCACACGGCTATTTGTGTCGGAGCGTCACAAATAGCCACTGATGGCAGACTGAGAACAAGGAACTGTAAACAGTTCCTATGATGTTCTCGTCGCCACTCCGTCGCTACGCTCCGGAA
>ONKC01000014.1 GCA_900318295.1 uncultured Eubacteriales bacterium | reverse complement strand
AAAGTTAGCGGGCGTTTCTATGATAAACTGCCTTATTGCTTTTTACTATAAACTTTTTTCTTCAGAGACCATAAAGAATACACTTTTTCTCCATCTGCAATGATGAAACATCTTATTCTTACATATAAAGTCGCACCTCTAGGCACTTTTTTGAACCTATGATGATCCGCTTTACTTTTATTTATGATGGCTTTTTTTACATTTTGTTTAAAAGAAAGATCTTTACTCCACTCTAGCTCGTATCCCTTTACGCTAGAGCGTGGATCCCATGTCACTTCCATCCTCCCATATTTACAATATACAGATTTAATTTCCATCTTCTTAGGCTTTAAAATCACAGTTACTTTAATTGTTCCCTCTTCACGTATGGCGCTTTTTTTTGCTTTCACCGTGATAGTGGCTATACCTCGTCCTTTGATTAAAACTTTTCCTTTGGAATCTACTGTACATATCTTTGTGTTTGAACTTTTGTATGCGACCTTTGTTGATGACTTGGCTTCAATCTTAAAAGAAAGATTCTTACGATACTCCAGCTTGTATTTAGTCTTGCTTACCTTAAGGTCGCTTTTCATCAACCACTTTGCATATAAAGTAATCTTTGACTCGGATTCAAAATCACTTGCTTCAATCTTATTCTTTAATTTAGCATCTTTATACCACCCCGAAAAAACATACGTTTCTTTATCCTTCTCGTATTCTTTCAGGATCAGCTCATTTTTATCCTCTTTCGCTCCCAGGCAGATCTTGTAAGGATCCTCCTTGACGGTGTCCTTATCATAATGATCTATGATCTTATCATCCGAAAACGGTATTTCTTTTCCGTCGGCATTCATAATATATGCCACACCGCCGTTTAATTCGTATGTCACCTCGACCTGATCAGCACCCGTTCCTCCTGCCGGAGCCGAGATCATGTTGTCATCCACAGGCTTTACTCCGACTCTTATCAGGAAGGTTTGAGGCTGCGGATTTACAAAATGCTCACGTTTAGTTGTACTTATAGTGATGGTGTAATCTCCGTTTTCAATACCCTTGGCGATTGTGATATCCCCGTTCTCGTCCATCGTGATCTTCTGAGCTTGCGCTGGATCCTCCGTCTTTTTTTCCTCATCCGCAACATAGTCCTGAGAACAAGCTACGGTATATGTAAGGTTCGAACGAGCCTCATTGATGTTCACATCGAGCGTATAATCTGAATCACCGGCCATCTTCGGGTTGAAGATAAAGCTGCTTCTCGATCCGTATAAAACCCTAAGCTTCTTTGCTTTTACGATATCAAATCTCAGTGTCGCAGTACCGATATACTCACTGCCCTCTTTTGCAGATATTGTGATCGAACCGGCTCCCTTGCCGACCTCTGTGTTCTCTCCGTAGGTGACGGTATACTTGTCTTTATCTATAACAGTCTCACCCATCTTTACACTCTCGATCTCCGGGCAGATCTGCTTGCCTGTATACTCAAAGGATGTCGGGCTTGCAGTAGAGCCCTCTGACGGCTTGAGTATGATCTGTGCAGGCGAGATAGGCTCTTTATCCGTCCATATCGCAGTATACTCATAATCCAAAGAGATCTTCTTCGGGTTGAGTACATCTGACGGAAGCGAAACCTTTCCGGCAAAGATCGTTTTTTCATCCGTTTCGGATGACTTTGTCCAGCTGATCGATGCAGACCTGGTATAGGTCCCTGTAGAATTGAGCACGAGAGTGACTGTGCTCGGGAGACTGCTCTTTACATCGCCCTCTGATGTACCTCTCTTATAATACCCCTCGGTCGGAAATGAATCGATCGAATACAGATCATAGTAGGTGATCTCTACCGGGGTAGATGGAACAACCGGATCACCACAAGATGTATTCCTTTCCAAATACTCAACCCCCGCCATTTCATACAGTGACAGGTTAGCATCACTCTGAGACTTTTTTGCATTTGCAACCTTTGATGTACCTAAAGCCGATACACTTCCGAATGCAAGTGTTACCGCGAGGATAAGTCCTAATAACCTCCTTCTTTTTTCTCTTCTTTCTTCCCTTTTCATGGTGCACTTCCTTTCTTATGCTTTTTTGAATTTGCAAACCACAAACAGCAAATATTATAGCACTTTATCGGGGTGATGCGCAAGTGGTTTTTATGATAATATTTTGCGTCACACGTCAAGTTCCTTATTATACTGTATTCATCCCAAAAAACAGAATATAAACAAGATGTCTGAACCCGTCTCTGACGGTCCTTAATTTTGACTGTCTTTTATACGGGCATTTTTTCAGATCCACATCTGCCTGCCCTATTTTTAAGTTTCTTCTTGACGCCTCTGCAATCATCTCCGTCGCAAACTCCATACCCCTTGTTCGAAGTCTCAGTCTTTTCATCGCTTTGTAAGTAAGACCTCTGAGTCCGCAGTGGAAATCCTTCACATCCACATGATATCTTTTTCTTCCGAGAAAGGATAAAAAAGCCACGCCAAGTTTGTGTGAAAGACTTGCCGCATCTTTTTGTACCGGGCGTCTGATCCCGATCATCATATCATGATCTCCCGAGCATAAAGGCAGATATATATCTTCAAGATGATAAAGATCATATGTCATATCACAGTCACAGATAATGATAACTCTTCCTATCGCGCATTTCAATCCTTTTCTGATCGCACGACCGTACCCGGGCCTGCCCTCCGATATCACCTTGGCACCGTGCGAGAGTGCAACCGCTTTTGAGTCATCCGTACTTGCATTATCTACGACTATTATTTCAGCATTTATTTCATGTTTTTTTATGAATCTTTTTGCTTCGTCTATACTGTGCCCTACTGTTTTTTCTTCATCCAGGCACGGCATGACTATACTCAGTTCGATATCGGTCCAAGCGCTTTTATCAAAATCTTTATCTCTTTTTATCGTTTGCATTTAACTGCTTCCTTTCACAAACCATTTCAAGCGTTATAAATCCTATCGCCAAAACAGTCGCCATCTGTGATCTGTACGTAAATTCAAAGCACACCGTAGAATGATCGTTCATGATCATGTATCTGATATAAGGTATCAGTGCGATGATCCCGTATAAGATCAGATACTCCTTTTTTATATTTTTCTTTTTATATACTATGATAAAGCAGATAAAGACAATAAGTGCTATCAATGTAAACACAGCCCACATGTCCCCTATACTCACGGGAAGTATCGTGATAAGATTTGCTATGAGTGCTTTTATAGGGTTTCCCGTTGATACAGACGATGTACCGATCCTCTGCGAGATATGTCCGGTGACATAGGGAATCGTATTCATCCCGAGTGCTATCGCTGCGACAACCCACTTCATGATCCACATCCCGCAGTATCCGATGCCCCACAGTATCGTTGATTTAACAGCCATACCAAGCGGAGTAGGCTTTTCATCCTTTTCATCTTTTCTGCTTCGTATGGCTAGAAGTAAGAGCAGCGGTATCAGTAACGTAAGTATCTCTGTCGTTAAAAAGTCAAAGAAATTAGTCGCCATACCTGTTATCAAAAACACAGTAAACAGTCTTTTATATTTACCCTTTGTTCCCCATATCACGGTGAGTACGGATACTATCCCGACTATATAAAAATTATAAACATACTCAAGACAAAACGGTACGAAAAACACCCCCACCATAAGCATACTTATGATATAGCATATCGCTTCTTTTATAAGTCCTTTTCTCCACATCAGGATGATGAGTCCTGCATAGAGCAAGCATATAAGTACCGCATTAATCGTATACATCCCTCCGACATCAGTAAAGAGATGAAAAAATCTTATAAGCGAGACAGGTCCGTGCCAGTATCTGAGATACTCATGATTCTTTTCAGGATCAGTATTTACCGCCTCATACAGATCGAAGTTTACTCCGTTTTCATCATATGGATTCCTGTACTGAAAATAAGACGACCACATGGCAGATGATAACGGATCACTCCCATCTGAGTTCCATGCGATATTCAACCAGATGGAGTCCGCATATCTGTCAAGCTGACTGGCGGGCACTCCCTTCATAAGCTCGACACCGATCGTGTTCTCACACATTTTATCAGCCGATGATAGCATATTTTTTCTCATCGCATCCTTATCTATAAACTCCGATGCAACTCGAAATATAAACAACACTGCAAGTGTTATAAAAAATACTGATACGTATTTAAGCAATTCTTTTTTCATACTCATCCTTTCTATCGACGATCCGGCGACACTCTACCTGTCATATATTGATCAGTATTAATGATTATTATTAAGTGTTTTATCCTTCAGATACTTTATATATTTATCAAGTATATCTATCTCGGGATACGTTTTATAAAGCATCCTTGCTCCGACCACATCCTCTATCTCACTGAATACAAATCCGCCGTTCTCATCTATGATAAAGTCGATACCTACCATTCCGAAATCAAATATATCGATGATCTGCTCAACATAGTCTCTCTCATTTTCATTTAGGTTGTATTTAAAAATATCCCCGCCAAGACTTGCGTTCGCACGAAACTCCGTACCCACCGCTCGCCTTTTTACGGCTGCGATGATCTGCTTTCCTATCACATAAACGCGTACATCCTCACGAGGGCCATCTATAAAAGGCTGTAATATAAGATCGTCTTTTTTATGCACTTTTTTTATCCGCTCTGCGCTATGCTTATCATCAGAGATAATACATACATTTTCCCCGCCGTGTCCGGATGCGGGCTTGATCACATAGCCTTTTTTTTCAGATAATATTTCATCTATATCATCCTCAGGTTTTATAACATCGGACTTAACAGTCGGCACAGATGTTTTCTCTGATATACAGTCTATGCATCTGCCTTTATGATTTGCGATGTAAGAAACCATGGAATTATTGTATACTGCTATGCCATGCTCTTCAAGCATTTTATTTATCTGCGGATCTATGGTTCTTACTAAAGCAAAGCTCGGAATCTCACTGAATGCAGATTCCGATATCTCATCAACATATTTCAACTCAAAACTTATACCGTGGTGCGAACCGACTTCATAGTGATAGTCTATATAATCCTTGTTTCTTTTCGCCCCCTCATGATCATAGATCAGCCACGCGTTCATCTATCCCAGCTGCCTTTCCGTCAGAATCCTGCCACATGTCTGCAACCATAACAAGCGTTCATACCGAATCATCATCTTCATCAAGTCTCGCTCTGATGTCCTGCATCCTCAGATCCAGGGCGGCACTCGTCTCGGCACACTCCTTTAACTCCGCTCGGAGTTCTTCGGCGTTGTGTCCTTTTTTATAGTAGATCGCGTGCTCCAGACTCGCCCAAAAATCCATCGCGATGGTACGAAGCTGCACCTCCACCTTCATGAATCGTTTCTCATTATGTAAAAAAATCGGCACCTCCACGATCAGATGCAGACTCCTGTAGCCGTTCGGCTTCGGCTCGGCTATATAATCCTTCCTTCTGATCAGGCGTATATCATCCTGCTCCAAAAGGCACTCACTTAAAAGATAAATATCCTCCGGAAAAGCACAGATCACTCTGACTCCCGCGATGTCACTCAAGTTCTGCTCGATGGACTCGGCGGAAAAAGGCAGACCTTTTCTCTGAAGCTTCTCGATGATAGACTCGGGCGACTTCAGTCTCGTCTTGACGGTCTCTATCGGATTACGGTCGTACTCAGCGGAGAAGTCTTCGTTTAAAACGTTGAACTTTGTCTCTACCTCCATGATCGCGCACTTATAATAGGCCATCAGGGTTCTGAACGCTTCTCCCTGCTCGATGAACTTTCCGATCGACTCATTCGCCATAAGGTTTTCCATAAAGCCGTCATCAAAGTATATCTCATTTGCGCCTGCTTCAGCCATACACACCTCTCATTCTCATAAAAAGCGGCCGCCGAAGCGACCGCCTCATTTCAGATTCAGATCACATTTTAGTAATCTTTACCGATGCCTTTTTGCCGGCATCAAGCTCCACACTCGCACTCAGCTTTCCGCCGAGATTGGTCTGGATGCTTCCGAATGACTCCCCATCTACATCCAAGCGATACAGCGTATCAGGCTCAAGCTCGACTGTAAAAGAAAGATCTCCGGGTGCCTCCACATCAAAGGATAACTCGCTTTTATCTCCTTTGAAATTGGTCACCGTCGAACCCGGCACACTCTCATACACCATAGTGCCGTTTCTCTCAAGCTTGGTGATCTCCTTGAAGGTTTTGATCTTGTATGAAGCTCCGTCATACGGAAAATCCGCCTTCTTTGTCTTTGAGTCCAGTTCATAGTTGCCAAAGCTAAGGCTGCCATCGCCCTCCTCACGGATGAGTTCCTCTACTACACTCATATCTGGGTTTCCTTCCTCGCATCCCCTATAGGATACGTCAATACTTGTGGTGACGCCTGTCACCGATCACGTTCCATCTGTAAAATATTATACAACAGATCCGAAATAAATTCAAACATTTTCACAGATAATTCATTATTTTTTTACTTGGTTTTATTCCACAATGTTTTCATTCAACCAGCTCATATTTAAAAGCTGTCCGGCTGTTATCTTGTCCTGAGCTTTCGCGATAACATTTCCGTCCCTTGTATGTATCTCGCCGTCGAACGGATCGCATCCGTTTGCGATGTTATTTTTCATCATGGCAAGAAGCTTTGCGGTCGCATACGAAACCTTAGGTGCTCTGATATCGACAACTCCTGTGTTAAGTCCGAACCAGTAGTTGGCCGCCTGACGATTTTTCACAAGCTCACCTATATCCCACGCACCACTGAGTACCGACTGCACGATCTTTACATAGAACTTGCCCCAAGAGTAGAAAGGCGTCGCAACATGAGAACTCTTTCCGTCCCTGATCTCATACAATCCGGATCTGACAAGCTGGCCTTTTTTAGCGGAATACTCGATGTCTGCATAGAAACGGATTCCCTGCGCCGTTCTGTCATCGTTTGATATATCTTCTCCCTTTTCTATCACAACCCTGCACTCGGGATCTATCAAAGAAACACCGATCGCAAATGCATTCAGACTCGTAACATCCGAAGTACGACGGACATATCCGATCTTTCTTTCGCCGCTCTCGCCGCTGCGAAGCAACAGATCCGCTGCCAGAACCCCCGTCAAAAATGCCACTTCATAGAATCTTCCGTGATAACACCTTACGGAAGGAGATATCTGTCCTACTGAGCAATTGAGAAGCTTGACTGAAGGATTCTCGACAGCCATTCTTTTTGCATCTGCAAGCATATCCTCGGTAACGGTAAAAATAACCTCACACTTATCCTTCACTGCGTCATCAAGCGCTTTTTTCACACCGTCCGGGCCTTCTCCGGCGATATAGCAGGATGTAACGACGTTATCATCTGTCATCTCTTCTACGTAAAGACGTCCTGCCTCATGCGAATCGATCCAGCGTGAATCCTCGATATCATTGTCATATACAAAGCCGACTTTAAGTGGCTTGGAAGCACTATAGCCTCTTTTGCCGGTAAGAAGCTTTTTAAAGCCTGTCGCAGCCTCAGCCTGCTCCGGTGCCTGCGTGAGCGTCACGACATCATCATAATCCATATGAACACGGATCTCGGCCGCGGACATTTTTATGTTTCTTCCGATCTGGTCATCCGTATCATCAAGTATAGTCTTGAACGGGAACAGCATCAGATACATGAAAAATGCATTACCGGTCGACTTTTCGCTCTCCTCCGGGAAAAGCTTGAGATACTGCTTACGGAAACGATAAAATGCGGATTTGAGGTCCTTTTTCATATCCTCCGGCCATACTGACTCCAAATCCTGTCCGATCAGGTCGGCAAGCTTTTGATATGAACCGGGCTCAGACAGGATGATAAGATAGTTTCCCGTCGCATCGTAGAACTTCAGATACTCCTGATATACCTTATACTCCTTGGTGTCAGACTCTACCGGAAGCAGCCTCGTCACATCACAGGTAAGGTACTCACTCTCGCAGTACAGGGATACGGAAACTCTCTTGTTTCCCTCCTGTACATAGTAATCATTCATGTATTCATAGACCTTGATCGCATCCCTGACTCCTTCGTCCATCACGGAATCATGCAGGTTTGACCATTTGATCGCAAACTCGGTTCCATCATCAAAAAGAGGCATGAAGTTGTTCGCAAATGCGTTGTTTCGACCGCGTTCCTTGTTTCCGACGATCCTTGAAAGCGGAAGTTCAAGAAGTCCCAGCGAGACTTCTTTTTTGATATCTGCCTGGCTGACCATCTCATCCAGGACCGGAAGGTACGGGTCACGTCCTTCTCTTTTTGCTCTTTTTACCGCATCCTCTGCTCTTTTTTTCGCATCTCTGTAAGCTTCTCTCATATAACCATCCCTCCTGTAATCATATTACTATCGTCAATACATTCAGACCAAATGTATTCTGATACTTCATCTCACGGGCAATACCCGATATAAGTCGTAATCCTATATTATGAGTCATGTCCTCGGAATCAAAAAGCTCAGCGGCTTCCTTAGGATTAAATGCTTTACAGTCATCCTTTATAGTGACCACTATGCTTTCATTGACATAGGTAACGCTCATGTCTATATGATGCTTCTTTTTACCAACAAATCCGTGTGTGATGATATTTTTCACCATCTCCTCCACACACAGTGCCGTACGGTTGCATATCTTGGAAGGAGAACCGTGTGCGTGGCAGAAATCAGACACTGACTCCGATATTTCCAAAGCCTCTTCCATAGTGTAAACCGTAAGGTCGATACGATCCTCAGAACTTACACCGAAGTTCTTCGGGAAGCACATCATATCCTCTCCCGATCTCGGGAATCTTTTATTTTTAATGATCACAAATCCAAGCAGGATCAGGACCAGCACAACTCCGCCTGCTATCTGGGCGATCCATGTTCCCATCATTCCGATCGACGGGATAAAGATCACAGACATTCCGGCCGAACCTATGGCCCCGTCAAACAGCGCCGTAAATCTCATGAAGCCCTCGTTTGTTCCCAGACAGTGTATATAATTCGTAAATCCAACTACGGTAGCACTGATAGGTGTCGAAATAGGGAAAAGTAAAAATCCCATGACAGTCATTGAGTATACGGTAGAATTCGGATCACGATAGAAGATATTGGTCAAAGGCACACAAAATGACATATACACGGCTGAGGCCGCAGCCACGAAGACAAGCCCTCTCTTTACGTATACTCTCATCAACGATCTCAGGCTTTCTTTGTTCTCTTCTCCGACATACACGCTTGCCAGCATCGTCACGGCAGAGGTCACGCCCGCAGCGACCGACCAATACAGATTTCCAAAGGTCATAACGGCAGAGAAGGTTGCCAATCCGTCCGGACCTACGTAATCTCTGATCAGGTAGTTTATGATGACGGATCTTATCATGATACAAAGCTGTGTTATAGCCTGTGGGAATCCATTTTTCAAGATATCCTTCAAATCCGCAAGAACGATTTTTTTAAGCGAGATCCCTATGATCGATTTACCGGCGAAATAGTATGTTGCCTGAATAATGAAGAATACTATGTTACTGATGGATGTAGAAAGTCCCAATCCGAACAGTCCCATATTCCAAACGGCTATAAACATATAGTTAAATAAAACATTCGAAGCAAGCATACCGCCTATCGCTACGTATGTTCTTTTTTCCTGCTGCTCAATCTGTAAAAATGCGGTAAGCTGAGTTCCGAGCATCAAAGGGATCAAGCCGATAACAAAGCCTCTGATATACGAAGCCAGCTGAACACAAAACTCACCCTGAGCTCCGAGCACACCGGCCACCTGCATCGGTATCACTTCACATATAATCACCATTATCGCAGTGATACCGGTCACGGCGATCATATCTATGGTGAAGACACTCTTAGTCCTTTCAACCATATTTTTCCCAAGGTACTTTCCGCACATGATCTGAGCCCCTCCGGAAAAAAGTACATTGAGCGAATTTATCAGATTCAGCACCGGTAAAAACAGACCGACAACCGCCATCGCATCCGGACCTATCATGTTACTTGCAAAGGTGCTATCGATAATGTTATTCACACCAGCTATGATCACCAGGATGATCTGCACCGGAAGAAGGCGCATATAAAGTTTTCCTATCATTTTGTCATCATGCTTTTTCATCGTTGTCCACCTCGAATGTAGTTATTTTAGCTGCTTCATAAACTGTTTTCCAAATCCCAAATATATTCTTCCCCCCAGCTGTACTGGTTCATAAACTCACCCTTATAAGCGCGGATCGCAGCGGGATCCCCTTTTATAAAACCGAAATAATCACAATCAACCATGTCTGTTTTAAGGCTGTATTGATTTCGGTTGTGGATGAGCACATCCTCCTGTCCGATATCCTTCAAGGTCTTTTTCAGTTCCATGATCAGAACTCGAATATATGACTTTTTCGATTCCCTCTCTTCATCCTCCCACAGGATATCACATAGCTCATTCCTGCTCGCACTCGATCCGTTCTTCGCAGTAAGATAAGCAAGAATCTCCTTGGATTTTGATCTGGAAAACTTCAGTACACTACCGTCATACTCAGCCCGAAACTCACCGAAGCATGTGAGCTTGAGCTTCCCTGACGAGGGTGCCTTTACTATCGGATGAGTCAGATGTTCCAACTCTTCTTTTATATCATCTGCATCCACCGGCTTCATAAGATATCCGCCGATGTGAAGCTTGTATGCATCCACCGCGTAGTTCGGATACGCCGTAGTCATCACTATGTTTACATCCGGCTTTATCTCTTTGAGGTTTTTGGCGACCTCAAGTCCGTTCATCCCCGGCATTTCCACATCCAGAAATACTAACGATATATCCTCTTTTTTAAAAATATCAAGCGCTTCCTTACCGGAGGCTGCGATAAAAACATCAGCATCAGGCAGGACCTTTTTAACTTCCTTTTCCATACCGGAGCGCATCATCTTCTCATCATCCGCGATCAGTACGTTCATATGCAATCCCTCATTCGCCGGCCGGGATACGAATGCTTATCTTTGTTCCCTTTCCCGGCTCGCTCTCAACATCCAGCGTTCCCCCGCACATCAATTCAAGCCTTTTTTTCGTATTTCTCAGTCCGATATGGACTCGCTCATTCTTCGGTTTTTCCTCGCTAGGCTCATCTTCAAAATTGTCTTTTTTCATATCGAAACCTATACCGTCATCTGTGATCTCGATCATGTGCTCATCACCCTCGAAGCGGGTCTTTATGCTGATAAGCCCCTCCGGCGGATCTTTCTTCCTTATACCGTGACTTACCGCATTCTCAACCAAAGTCTGCAAGCAAAAAGCCGGAACCGAGAAATCAGTATCCTTTGCATCTACCTCAAATCTTATCTGATCATCGAAGCGAAAAGCCTCGACCTCCAGATAGCATTTCACGGTGGCAAGCTCTTTGGAAAAATCCACACACTCCCTCTCATCAAGGACATCCAGACTTCCTCTGAGATATCCCGCCAGATCCTTCAGCGCCTTTTTTGACGCGTTTACGTTCTCATCAAGTCCATAATAAATCCCGGTAAGGGAATTGTATATAAAATGCGGCTTGATCTGGTTATACAAAAGACGTATGTTTTCATCCGCTATCCATTTTTCACGTTCACGCTCACGCTCTGCTACCTTTTGTGTGTAGTCCATCATATGTGATACAAAGGTAAGTATAACTGCAACAGACGTCGAGATTATCACAAGCGATGCACCGTAGTGAAGAACCTGCAAAACAAGTGAAAGCAGAGGGAGAACAAGGGCTGAACATACGGCAAACTTCTCAAGTCTTGTCAGATCTTTGAAAAAGTTCAAAAGCAGCGCCAATATAAACAGCACTCCAAGCACGTATGTAAAGCTGATCAGCCAGTTTCCGGGCAATCTGTAATATCTGTTATTTATATCAAAATCATACAAAAACGGGACAAACGCATTTATGATCACCATCGTTACTCCCAAAATCCCGATCCCGTACTCGATCGATCTCCAGTTTCGTATCGACACCTGTACTCTTTCCTCGATCAGGCCTGAGAAGTAATATACCCCTGAAAGGATAACCATATATCCCATCGTAAACACTAAAAAGTTTGCGACTCTTACGACATAAAAGGCTCCCGTCCCTTCCTGGCCACGGAAACCTATCGCTATAACATCCGAGACTAAAAGCAGACTGTCCGACAGTATAAACTGGATCAGACCCATAGCCTTTCTTTTATCCGACCATCTGGTCTGCCATATCACTATAACCGCAACGATACAGAAAAATGCACCCCAACCCTCGATAACCATCTGGATGATGCGTGAGAGCTCCGGCCCACTTCCCATAGCTGCTGTCATTTTTCACTGCCTTCCTTCAGGATACTTGTCTTTCCTGACTTAACTGAGAAGATGATCAAAGGTATGTATGTACATATCGGAAGCACGAATCCCCAATACTTATAGCTCTCCGACTGAACAAGCGTGTTAAACACCGAATGATATGTGATCGCGAGCGTAAGAAGAGCAAATGTTCCCGATATAAACAGTTTTCTTCTTGTTTTGATAAACGAGATACCGTACCCCACCAGTGACGTACAGATACCGTGCATAAGTCCCGAAGAAAATCCTCTGATAACCGCCCAAACCAGACTCACGGTAGAGATATTCTGTGTAAGGATTATCATGTTTTCCAAAACCGCAAATCCCACACCCACGGCAAACGCCAGCGGAATGATCCTTCTCTTGTTTGCATCGAATAAAAATGCATAGTACAGTATCGGAAGTGCCTTGATGATCTCCTCGGAAACAGGCGTCATGTTCGTGGTGATATAGTACAGATCAAAGTCAACATGTGCCTTGATATATCCGTTTACTCCCGCCGCAAAAAGGCAGGCAAATATCCCTATCATCATGTATCCCAAAAACAGTCTGGAACGCCCTTCCAGCAAAGGGAGCATCATAAGGAGAGGGACCATGATGCATATGAAAAGAATATAGATCATGCCTTGGTCCATTTTATTGCCTCCTTTTTGAGCAATGGAATCAGTATGATGCACTCGATACCCATAGTTATACCCGCTCCAAAATATACGTATGTAAACCCGTTCAGATCAGATAAAACAAGTATTGTTGTCGACACACACAGTAAAAGTGCTACCGCATTATACCCGCGTATGGCTCTGACCACACCGTACTCAACATCCGGAAAGATCAGATGCTTAAAATGGTATCTCGATGCAAGAGCAACAAAAAACATAACCACGGAATAAGTAACCAGCTTAGAATCAATATTATCAAAACTACACAACAAAACGAACGCACCGACAGTTACCGCGGGTGCGATCCAGCTTAAAACACGTATTTTTAAAAACTCTATACTCCCATCATCCACAAGTCCGTCGATCATGCCGTAATTGGCACTGAACAGGAACAAAAAACATCCCATCAGTCCAAGCATACCAACATGGAAAACATCCGGCTCTTCTCCCTTTACCAAATACTGTAACAGGATGTAGCCACGACTTATCACCATACACGCCATCGCCAGAACTACCATTTTTAAGTAGAGCGGCATCTTTTTGATGAGAATGGAAAAAGTCCCATACAAAAAGGCTATAAAACTGGACGAAAGCACAATAAGATTAGCAATCACCTCTGCCGTCATGAATCTCCTCCAAACTGCGGTTTCATTTATAGACACAGAGTTATAATACCATATTTTACGGAAAAGTGCAACTATAATCTGATTTTCGGGATTTGTCGAGCATTACTCTCTCTTTTCCGATTTTGAAAGCTTATAAAGCTTATACCCCAAACTTATAATGATGGCCGACAGAATCGCGACGATCATGACAAACATTGCAAACTGTCCGATCCCGAATCCGAAAACACTCGCCGTGCTTTCTCCGGTGATCTGACCTTTTGCATACTCCTCGGCCTGATCGAACGGCACTTCCTCTTCAAAAGGATCCGCATCCGTACTACCCGGCATCGTTATATATCCGATATCATTTACAAACTGCTTTCCTTTTTTGTTACTGCAATAGATGTTTGAGAGCCAAAGCTTATCACTACTTTCGGACGCAGATATGAATCCGCTCTCGTCGTACAGATACTTTGATCCGACCTTTCCACCGCCCCTCAAATAGTATCCGGAGATCCAATCCTTCATCTCAATCTCTGTGTACAGACGGTACGCCTTAGCAAGTCCCGTGTTTATTTCTTCGGTCTGCTCCGAGGACTCCTCGTCGGTATCTGTCGGTGTTTCACCGCCTTCTTCTATATCCTTATCAACCGGCGCCTCGCTATCCGAGGCGGTCTCGTCAGAAGCATCCGAAGTACCCGAAGCATCGGGAGCATCATTTTCTATAAGGAGTTCCGTATCAAGTCCTGCTACCATGAGTCGACTTGCTGCTTTTCTTGCCGTCGGTTCTAAGGATGCTGTTTCTTCGGTATCAGCTTCTGTCTCCGATGACTCCGTCTGATCCTTTTCATCCGACTCCTGTACCGGCTCCTCCTTTTTCTCCTCCTCCGGTTCGCCGGCCTCTTCCGAGGTGTCATCGTTTTCTTCTTTTACTTCATCTTCCGTTTCATCCCCTGTCTGATCTTCCGGCTGTGCTTCTTCGGTCGGCTCAGGTGACTGCGTCGGCTCGGCTTCTTTGTTCATGTCCATGAGCCCGAAATCCTCGGGGTCATAACCACAGGCTACAAGATCTATAATAGGTTCTCCGGCTTTTTCATCCGTAGTCACATAGAATCTGTAGTCATCCTTTCCCTTTACCTCACCGTCCTCTACCGCGGTGTAGGCTATATCCTTTATGAGGATCTGATCCGAAGCGGATGCCTGATCGCTGTCCGATGATCCCGTACTGTCCTTCGATGCATCCCCTCCTATCGCAACCAGCCCCCTCAGTGCTTTGCCCACATCTGAGGTCCTGGTATAGCCGAGCATCACGGTTTTATCGTCTCCTATATCGTAGTTGATATAGTAGGTACATCTTTTCCCTGCAAGCTTCTCTATCGCCGCCTCTTCACTATCTGCCGTAGCTACGACAACCTTCTCCACATACGGACGATATATGTCTCCTTTGTACATTCTTAAATACAGCTCGGATCCTCCGATACCCTCATCAAAATCCGCTATCTTTCCGCCGTCAGTAATAACAACCTCTGATCCGTCAGATGCCAGTATCGGTGAATCATCTTCAAATCCGATCGATGTCTTTCTTGCAAAAAAGCTTATGCCTTTGATGGGCTCGCCTGCTTTTTCATCGCGGCTCACATACATATACTGACTTGTTCCGCCGGCGCCACTGTTCAGACTTATATCACTTACTCTCTGATAAGAATTGCCGTCTACCGTGATCGATCCTCCTCCGTTCGAGGATACGATGATATCACGTATGGCACCGCCTTCACCGCCTGTATTGTATCCGAGATGGATCTCATCTCCGCCTGAAGGATTCAAAGACTGCTCGATCACCTTGTAGCCTGATCCCTCAAGCGTCTGTATACTCAGGTCACCCTGCATAAGTGTTATATCGGTGATATAGCTGCCCCCCTCGGCCCTTGCCGTAAGGATACCTATCGGGAGCATCCAAAAACACATATTCAATGCGAGAAAAAATGCAGCGACTCTTTTCAGCAAACTCTTTGAGCATATTTTTTTCATTTATCGCCACCTCCTTTAGTTTTCCCCTGAGGTCTCACTCTCATGGAGATCATACCTACCACTACACCAACTATCATAGCGATACCGCCGATCATGAGAGCAGAGTCTCCGAAAACGCTTCCGGTACTTCCTGCCCCACTCACCCCCAAATCCTTCGAGGGATCACTTGTTGTCCGGTATCCGATAAACACAAACTCCGAAGCCAGCTCAGGCTTCTCCTTTGCTATATTGTTTTTGATCGGAATATATCCTGATTCAGTAAGTTGCTTTATCGCCTCATCCTCTGATCCGGCAGATACCACCTTTACTTCTGAAATGTATTCGTTATCGGCAGCACCAAACGACACCTTGGTGAATGTAAGCACAGATGTAAGTAAAACAACGATAGCGAGCATGGAAACTATCATCTTTTTCATAAGCGCTTTCCTCCTGTCTAATATTTGTATTTTTATCTTCCCGGAAAATCCCCTTCAACCGGTACAAAATACGCGTTATAATCTATTTTGTCAGTATCTTATCACACGATACGTTACAAAAGGGTTACAAAATAAAAGCCCCGCTCTCGCAGGGCTGATTTTTCGTTGTTTTTACTGATTTATCTGTGATATCTCTCTGATGTGCTTCACGCCGACAAGCTTTGCACCCTGAATAGGCATACCACCCGATTTTTGTATGGCTATTCGGTTACTCTCCGGCAAAACTATCGTCGTATAACCTGTTTTAACGGCTTCACTTATACGTCTCTCTGCCTGAGATACCGCTCTTACCTCTCCGACCAGACCGACCTCTCCGAAAAACACAGTCTTTGAATCAAAGGCTCTTCCGGTATGACTCGAGATCAACGCAGCTACCATCGCCAGATCCAGAGCAGGCTCAGTGATCCTCATTCCTCCGGCAACATTTACATAGGCGTCACAATCACCCAGAGTAAGACCTATCCTCTTTTCCAGCACGGCCATCAAAAGATTTACCCTGTTATAATCGCTTCCTACCGCGGTACGCCTAGGCACCGGAAAACTTGATCTGCATACGAGCGCCTGTACCTCTATCAAAAATGCCCTCGAGCCCTCCATCGTACATACGACCACGGAGCCGGCTTCGTCCTCAAGTCTTCCTGCCATCAGGTATTCCGAAGGATTTGCGACCTCGATAAGTCCTTTTTCCCTCATCTCAAAAACTCCGACCTCGTTTGTCGAGCCGAAACGGTTTTTTACTCCACGAAGCATCCTGTACATGGCCGTCTTATCACCCTCAAAGTAAAGGACGATGTCGACCATATGCTCGAGCATTCTCGGGCCTGCCACATTTCCTTCCTTTGTGACATGTCCGACGATAAACACGGTTATGTTTCTGCTTTTTGCAAGCTGTAGCAGGGTCCCCGTGATCTCTCTTACCTGACTGACTGATCCCGGCGCGGCATCGATGCTCTCCTCATATACGGTCTGGATGGAATCGACCACAAGAACAGAAGGCTGCACATCATCAACAGCCTCAAGTATCGAGCTCATACTTGTCTCCGAGTAGAGCAGCATCCCGTCAGAAAAATCTCCTATTCGATCAGCTCTTAGTTTTATCTGTTTTTCGCTCTCCTCACCGGATACGTAAAGCGTTCTGATACCCTTGCCGGATAAAAGTCTGCAAGTCTGCAAAAGGAGTGTCGACTTACCTATACCCGGATCTCCTCCGACCAAAATCAGAGAGCCCGGCACTATTCCTCCGCCTAAAACTCTGTCAAACTCATCCATGCCGACGGTCTGTCTGGCATCCGCCGCTGTCTCCACGTCGCTGATCGTGACGGGCTGTTTTTTCAATCCGCCCGGCATGGCTGCACGCTTCCTGGACTGTGATATCGCCTTGGTCACAAGCTTTGCCGCCTGTCCGGCAGGTGCCTCAACCAAGGTATTCCACGCACGACAACCGGGGCACTGACCTTGCCACTTGCTTACCTCGGTGCCGCATTCTTTACAAAAAAACAGTGTCTTATCTTTGGGCATAAAAATCTCCTAAAACAAACCGCCTGCGCCAAAATGACGCAGGACGGATCATATCTTATTTCTGTTCACCTGAAGATGTGCCGGCATCAGAAGCGGTCTTTGTATCACCCATAAGAGAGGATACGTCAAATATCATTCCCTTATCAGAGCCCATAGCTTTCGGAAGCTCACCGTTCCACTTATCGAGGAACTTTGAAGTCAGGACATTTTTAGAAAGTGAATTCTCGAGTGTTCTGTTTGCTTTTGCTTCAGCCTCTGCTGTCGTCTGCTTAACCTTCGCATCAGCCTCGGCTTTCTCAATATTTTTCTTGTTCTCGATCGCCTGTGTCTCGTATGCCATCTGTGACTGCTGCTTCTGCGCGATCTTCTGGTCGTATTCATCATCGAACTGAGCGTTGTTGATAACGACCTTGTTTACCTTTATCGTGCCCTCTCCGTACTTCTGATCCAGAGAATCCTGTACGCATTCCTGCGCTTTAGGCTCGAGGATCGAACGGTTGGTAACATCAACCGGAGAAAGTGTTTTTGAACTTGTTTTGATCGCAGATGCAACAAGTGATTCGTTTACGAGATTGTCCTCGTAGTTGGATACGTTCGCTGCTATCCACGCACTCTTTTCGGGGTTGATCTGATAGGTTACAGTTACACCCGAAAACGTGACAGTGTTTCTTTCAAGTGTCTCTGATTTGATCTGGTCCGAATCAAAAACCATATCCTGCTGTTTGTTGTTTACCAAAGAAATCTGCTGTGCGAGCGGGATGCGGATATTGAAACCGTTCGGCAGAGTTTTATCAGATATCTGTCCGAATGTGGAAAGAACTCCGGTATAACCCGTCGGAATGATCGTAAATGACATACCGAATGCAGCTACGATGATACCAAGAATCCACAGTACAGCGGCCGGCTTTTTACGCTGACCCTCTTCGCGTTTGTTGTTGAGGTAGGTAAGATAACCTCCTCCCACCATCACAAGTACACCTACAGCGATGATGATATAGTTTAATACTACAGCCATTTTTCTCCTCCTAACAATATAGATAGTATAATTTATCAAGAATCATCATAATGATGATATCTCATTCATCTGCTTTACAACCACCTTTTCTTTACCGTCTTCATCCTTTCCGAGTTCGGCCGTGACCGTATCTCCTCTGTGGATGGTCCCCTCGAGCATCGCCTCGGCAAGAGTATCCTCGACATTGTTTTGCAGGGCTCGCCTAATCGGTCTGGCTCCGAAGTCCTTGTCAAAGCCCTTCTTTGCGACGAAATCGACAACCTCATCTGCGACGGTAAGATTGATACTCGTCTGTTCCTTTAGGCGCTTCTCAAGTCCTCTTGTAAGGATAGATGTGATATCGTGGATGTTTTCTTCGCTTAGTGTATGGAATACGATAAGCTCATCAACACGGTTTATAAACTCCGGTTTAAAAATATGACGAACCTCTTCCATCACACCGTCCTTCATTTTTTTATAATCCTCCTCCGCGCTCGTCTTCGCGCCGAAGCCGAGATTCTTCGGAGAGATTATGCGGTTTGCGCCCGCGTTTGACGTCATGATGATGATCGTATTTTTAAAGTCGACCTTTCGTCCGTGAGAATCCGTGATATGGCCGTCTTCCAAAACCTGCAAAAGCATGTTGAACACATCCGGATGTGCTTTTTCTATCTCGTCAAAAAGCAATACGGAATAAGGCTTTTTTCTGACCTTCTCGGAGAGCTGGCCGCCCTCCTCATATCCGACGTATCCAGGCGGTGAACCGATCATCTTTGATACACTCGCCTTCTCCATATACTCGGACATATCTATCCTTATCATATCCTTCTCGGAGCCAAACACAGCTTCTGCAAGTGCCTTTGTAAGCTCCGTCTTTCCGACTCCCGTAGGACCTAAGAATAAAAATGAACCGATAGGGCGCTTCGGATCTTTCATACCGGCGCGTCCTCTTCTGATCGCTTTTGAAACCGCAGTGACCGCTTCATCCTGTCCGACCACACGCTCATGAAGTATGCTCTCAAGCTTTTTGAGTCTTTCGAGCTCCTCTTCCTCGAGCTGGTTCACAGGAATATGAGTTCTGCGTGATACTACCTCGGCAATCTCTTTTTCGCCGACCACACGCTCAGACTTGCGAGCTTTTTTAGTGAGCTTTTTTCGTTCCTTTGCAAGCTTCTCATCATTGATACGCTCCTGCTCACTGATCTCGATCGCAGCCTCCATATCACCGTCAATCAGAGCCTGTTCTCTCTCGGCGTACAAGATAGCCTCTCGCTCCTCTAAATCCTTCAGCTCCTGACTTTTATGGATGATGGTCTTTAACCTGAAGCGTGCCGCTGCCTCGTCTATCAGATCTATAGCCTTGTCAGGCTGGAATCTGTCATTGATATATCTCGATGAGAGTCTGACTGCCGCGTCAACTGCCTCGTCTGAGATCGTTACCTCATGGTAGTTTTCATAGATATCTCTCACGCCCTTGAGTATGGTGATGGTCTGTGCCTCGGTAGGCTCCTCGATTATCACCGGCTGGAAGCGTCTCTCCAGTGCGGCATCTTTTTCTATATGCTTTCTGTACTCATCGGTAGTCGTAGCGCCGATCACCTGTATCTCACCGCGCGCGAGTACCGGCTTTAATATATTGGCAGCATCAAGCGACCCTTCGGCTCCGCCGGCACCTATCACAGTGTGAAGCTCATCGATAAACAAAAGGATATTTCCGGCATCACGAGTCTCGTTTAAGGCTCTTTTGATCCTTTCCTCAAACTCACCTCTGTACTTGGTACCCGCCACCATACCTGACAGGTCGAGTGTCATCACTCTTTTTCCGATAAGGCTTTCCGGCACCTCCTCGCCTACTATCCTTCTTGCGAGGCCCTCAGCGATCGCTGTCTTACCTACTCCCGGCTCACCGATGAGGCAGGGGTTATTTTTAGAGCGACGCGAAAGTATCTCTATCACGCTCTCGATCTCATCCTCACGTCCGATGACCGGATCGATCTTTCCTTCCTTTGCAAGAGCATTTAGGTCTCTCGCAAACTGGTCGAGAGTCGGTGTAGTCTGACCACATGAGGCTCCCTTACGACGCGCCTGGGTACGGGTCTGGATAAGATCACTCTTTGCCTTTGTCGGATCCGCACCGATAGTGGTGATGATATCCATATAGATCTTTTGGATATTTGCTCCCGAATTAAGAAGAATCTTGTATGCGACCGTGGATATATCTTTAAGGATCGCGATAAGCAGATGCTCAGTACCGATAAGCTCGGCCTTCAGCTTGTCCGCTTCCTTTGCGGCGGATGCGATTATCTCCTCGAGTCTGGGAGACAAGGTGGCATCTTCGGGATCGAGAAGTGCCGTATCGGATCTGCCTACATAATTCTCAATCTCATACTGTATATCTTCTTTTTCAAGCTTATTCTCTTTGAGGATGGTCTGAGCCACACCTGAGGCCGCACAAAGTCCGTACAGCAGATGCTCAGTACCGATCGTCGAATTCCCGAGCTTCGCTGCGAATTTCGCCCCCTTCGAGATCGCTTTCTCCGCTTCTGCGGTCATTTTCTGTCTCAAGTCTCTTTTCCCTCTCTTCTTCCTCGTAATAATACTCAAGCTCTGCGCGCTGCCTTTTTACCAAAAATATCATGGCTACAGAGAAGACAGCAAGCAAACCTATCACTATGTATAATATGATACTGTAACCGTTGTTTTCGGATTTGTCAAGTGGTTGTGTGGTATCTGCCGCCGGTCCGGACACTGCCTGATCCGCTGCCGGCGTCGCATCGGGTTCCGTCTTTCTGGTCACCATAAAGATATATCTTTTCTTTTTCCCGCTTTCGGCCGTGACAGTAAGAGTAACCTTGTTCAGTCCGTAGGTGAGATCTCTGTTGCCTTTTATCTGTGCTCTCGCCTTCTTGCTGGCGAGCTTGTAATCCAGGAAAAATGTCGAGGTGTCGAATCCTACCTCTGCCTCGTAGGTTCTGATGGTCGGATCAAACTCCGGTTTTAATGTTATAGCATTGGTCAAAAGCTCGCTCACCTTACAGTTGTTGCTCAACTTCGGTGTCTGCTCGGGCTGCGCTGCTTCAGGCGTGGAGCCGGGAGCAGCCTCCTGTTCTCCGGTCTCGTTCACGACGATATCAACCTTACCTGTTTGCAGAGAAAGAGGGTTTCCGTCACCGTCCGTTACATTTGCCCCGCTTCTGATAAACACAGTCGCATCACCTGTCTCCTGAGCAAGAAATGAAAGAGAAAAAGTCCTCCTGGCAGGTGAGTCAGTGTTATCGAGCGAACGAATATGCACTCCTCCCGTTTCCTTTGATGCCTTTGCTCCACCGTCGATAAACTTAAGTACGGATGTGTTATAATCCACATAAAAATCCGCCTCTAAAACACCTGCCGGTGCTGTAACCTTGCAGATCACGGAGAACACTTCTCCTTTTTTCTTTATCGGATCGGTGACCGATAGGGCTATCGAGCCCACACTCGCATGCGCCTTCGGCGAAGGATGCACTAAGCCGATCGATCCTGAAAATATCAGGATCAGACCGGCTGCAAATAGTCTTTTAATGATGGAGTTCTTTTTCAATTTCAGATACCTCTCTTATTTAGTTCGGAGCCGCGCAGGGTTCTTTCGGCATATTTTTATATACCGGAATAGAGAATACAAGCGGAGTTTTTTCCAGAAGACCGCTTTCTGCGTATGCCTTTTTTATCTTTGCGGCTTCTTCCGATGCCGCCGCTACATTTGTCATGTACTGGTGGGTATACCTGCTCTTTGCTGTGACGTTGAACTTCTCGAGATACACTGAGTTTTGTCCGACGTTTATATATCCTGAGCCGATGTAGAGCGCACCTCCGACTATCGATCTGTACTGATCAGTCCATGGACGAAGATAATCCTTCCCGGCAGATGCCCACTTAAGTCCGTTGAGCATGGGGTTTTTACCGCTCGTAGCTCCGATGTTGTAAAAATTGTAGATACCGGGATAGGTTTTGTTGTCTCCCGTGACCGCTCCGCTCGTCGTGGTGGCACTTGTCACCACCTCCTGCTTTACACGAGATGACAGATGTATCGGACTGACATTTGAGTTTTCAGCCGCAGTTATAAATGCATTTGAATAAGTCATCTTTGCGGACTTCCCGGTCAGAGGATCGGTGTAAGAAAACTTCTTTCCCGCAAACGGAGTATTGGCCAGAACCTTATCTACAGCCGTCTTGGTCTGAAAATCCTTCTGATACTCCTGCATTTCAAACTGGAATATAGTCCTGTCATTTAAAAAGTTTCTGGGATCCATATAGTAGGATATCGCTTCCTTTGATGCGGCAACCCAGTTACTTCCGTCAAAAACCTTCCACTTTCCGGTTTTTGAATCATATGCTTTCGGATCTGTCGACTTCCATCCCGCGGATTTGGAATTGGGGATCAGGTTACGTCCGACTACTGATTCGTTTTTGATTACCGTAGCCCACTCAAGTCCGGTGTTGTACATACGAAACTCCCAGAACGGATATTGCTCGTGGAGCTTTTTTATATATGACTCATACTCACTCGGAACTCCCTGCTTTTTTAATTCTTCCTCAAACTGAGCAGCTGTCAAAGGATATATTTTAACTGTTCTTGTTTTCTTTGTAAGACAAACATACTTTGCAAGTATATAACCCTTTACTTTTTTTGAATTATATTTATAAGATATCCTGTACCATTTTTTCTTGTCGAGGGTAACCTCTGAAAGTACATTTACTTTATCCGCATCCTTCACGGTAACATATACGGTACCCGACTTGACTTTGGTCGTCTCCTCCGGCTTTACTCTGAGCTTTCTTGTGTTCGGAGTGTCTATGATCTTTGCCGGAGCGGATGTCGTATTTGTAAGCTGAACATAAGAGTTTTTAACATAACCTGTGTATGATTTTTTACCGATGGGAAATGAAAGCTTCAGCCACTTTTGAACCTTCTCACCGACTGTTATTTTTTTCTCCCCTATAACAGTCACGGCCGTCGCCTTTGCTATGGTCACCTCTTTGGAAGAAACCGTTTTTCTTGTCACCGCGTCTGACTTATAAACCGGTGCATTTTTGATGATCTGTGCACTGACAGATATGGGATCGGTAACCTTCTCCGTACGATACACCTCGCCGGCTGCCTTTGATGAACTGCAGACACATAGCGAAAGCATCATCAGTAAAAATACCCCGATCGTAAGTCTAAAACTTTTCACACTACATCCCCCCATACACGTTGCCTGATATAACAGCTCTCACATCAGGCTTTACAGATAATATAATGCCTCTCGTCTGAGTCGGTGGGCTCACTCATCATGTCTCCCCCGAAGGACTCAACAAATGTAAGACCCGCCTGCTCGATTTTTGTTTTCATGGTATCAATATCATATGCTCTTTGATAATGAGCTTCTTCACTTTTTTCAAACAGACCGTCTTCTCTTCTTCTAAAAATAGTAAGCATATATTCATTTATAAATCTGTCATCATAGTAGTAGTTTTCCCAGATATAACTCACATCCTCATCCTGCTCAACCCAGGTCTGATTGCCTATGATATTCTGATAGCAAAAAGACGTCTTCATATCAAATATCATATAGCCACCGGGACGAAGATAACGCTTTACTCCGGCAAAAAGTGCATCGAGCTGCTCATCGGAAAGAAGATAGTTTACCGAATCGCAAACGCTTATCATGGCATCCACCTGAGCGTCGAGCTCTAACTCATCCATCGACTGCTCCACATAAAGAATGTCAGATCCGCTCTCCTGCTGTTTCATGTTTGCGAGAGCCAGCATCTCGGGAGATACATCAACTCCTATCATCTGATATCCGGCCGATGCAAAAAGCTCGGTCATGGTTCCCGTTCCGCATCCCAGCTCACATACAGAACCGCTTTCTATCCCGTGTGACTTCAGATACTCATGGATCCTTTCAAACCAATCCTCGTATGGAATATTGTCCATAACCTGATCATAAACATTTGCAAATCCTTCGTACATTTTTTCCCTCCGTATAATCTGTCAGTAGCACTAAAACTCCACTTTTATTTCCCTATCCAGATAGAATGAATACAAATAGCACTCCTTGACATTTTTATAAAGGAGCTTCTCAAGTGCATCCTTATATAATTCCATCTGGACTCTGTATCTGTCGACAAGCTCCACATCGGGATCATCCGACTCGATCCTGTCAGTCTTATAATCCATGAGGACTATCCCATCGTCCTCCTCGAAAAATCCGTCTATGATACCCTGGACCATAACAGGTGTATCTCCGAAGTCAGTATAGTCGCTGCTTATCGACGATGCAGGCTTGTT